>JANXSD010000091.1 GCA_025352785.1 Bacteroidota bacterium | reverse complement strand
AGAGTAATTTGTCCGTTTGTTTGAACACTTACACAACTTAAAGTAGGACTTGCGATCACATTTCCTAACGAAGAGAATATATCGTTATCAGCAGAACTTATGGATGTACATGGTAAATTATCATCTAATTCAATACGGTATTCATAAGGAACATTACACTGATTAATTACATCTTGGTAAGTGGTAGTGTTAAGAGCGGTAGTTCCAATTTGAGTATAGGCTCCCACTCCTGTTGGTCGACGCATTACACGGTAAAGACTTGAAACACTTGCTAAGTTAGGAGTACGCATAGCATTCCAACTAAGAGTAGCAAATCCAAATGATGGAATTGCAGTAAGCAACATTGTGGCTAATGTATCGCCTGTTGCTCCGTTAGTCGCAATTTTAGTACAACCAGATAATGTAACTAAATAATAGTATTGAATAGCTGCATTTGCATTTACAGATGCATCAAGATAGGTATTTGTATTATATACATTTATCGTTGCAGATAAAGTATAAGGACCAGCAAAAGATGTAGCATGATAAATTTGATAACCAGCAAAGAAATTATTTGGATCAGCTGGTTTAGTCCATGATAGTTGAACATTACCATTTGCTTGAACTGCTAAGCAACTTAATTGTGGATTATTTAAAATAGCTCCTAATGAAGTGAATCGATCAACGTCTATCGAAGAAACAGAAGTACAACCTGAAGCATCCGATATCTCAACTCGATATCTTATTATTGTATCACACAATACAACGGTATCTTTAAAAGTAGTTGTTAAACTTGTTCCTGATAGGGCCCATGCAGCAGATGGTGGAATATTTTTATAAATTTTATAAGTACCCGAAGATGTTGCCATTAAAGGTATTCGTTGTGCATTCCAATTGAGTGTAGCAAAGCCGAGTGAAGGAGTCGCATTTACAAACATTGTTGCCAATGTATCGGATGTTGCTACTGTATCTTCAAATGATGTTGGCTTATCACAACCAGCCATTGTAGTTATATAATAATAATTGATGACATTGTTAGCATTCGCACCTAAATCCGTATAGGTGTTCAGCGCATAAGGTTTTATAGAATCAATCTTTGTGTAAGGCCCCGCTAATGTTGTGGATTGATAAATATAATATTGCTCAAAATGACTTGCAGTATCAACAGTTCCCACCCAACTTAATTGTACATCACCAGTAGGTTGTAAAACACTAACACATCGTAATGATGGACCTTTGAGTTTTGGATTTGTACTTCTTAACCTAGCCCAAGCAATGTTTGAAGTAGAGGTGCAATTCCGTAATAGCGTGGTATCTGAAGATTCTACACGATAATTAATGGTATCATCACAAACTTTAACAGAGTCGACATAAAAGTTACCAGTACTTGTTCCTATAAGATTCCAATTTCCAGAACCTCGAGGAGGTGTTTCTTTCCAAATAAAATATATTCGGTTATTGGATTTCATAAAATTCTGACTGGCTAAAAATTCAGTACTTGCCCAATTTACTCGATCAAATTGTGGATTCCATGACAAGTTTGCTACAGGAAAAGGCATTGTTTGCGAAACCGTCAGAAACATCGTTGCAATGGTATCACTACTTCCGCTTTGTTGAATATCACAGCCAGATCTTGTGGTCATGTAATAATAAACTGGACCAGCATTTCCGTTAGCATTTATATCAGCATAAGAAAGCGTTGCAAGGTTAAAAATACTATCCACTAAAGTGTAGGGACCATTTCGTAAAGGTGCTCTCCAAATATAAAATGCCTTAAAATATTTAATAGTATCTTGCAGTCCAGTGTCCAATGGGTTTATCCATGATAAATCTACCTTACCATCTGTACGCACGGAGGCGCATTTCATTATTGGTGGATTAACTGCAGGAGGAGATTTAACAACGATAGTTATGGTATTAAAATCTACTGCATTGGATGGACAGAAATTGTCGAAACATTTAATCACGAAATTATAAACGGAAGTGATTCGGGCACAACCAAAAGTTTTACCCAAGTGATCACAATTAGTTACCCAATTGAAATTTATTCCGCCAGCAACGCCAATCTGTAATTGCGGCATGGGTCGATCAATCGTAGCACAAGGAGTTACAGGACATCCACTATTTGGATTATTGAAGTTTGTCCCAAATTCAATACCGCTGGCAGAAAAAGATAAAGATTGTGCAGAGCCATTTGCTTGTGCTTCAAAGTCAGAAGCAATTACTCCAAATTGTATGGTATCGCCGGCAAATACAGTGTCAATATATTGCCTACCATAAGGAGTTACTAAAACATGAGTATTAGGTACGAAATTAAGATCAGGAGGAGTATTGTAAACGGCCCCAGCACCAGAACCAGAAATAATGCAATTTGCAAGCAAAACGATTTGAATTTCACGGTAAATTTCCGCAACTTTTACATTGCAATGATATGCTGTAACCTTGGTTACTGTTACAAAATTACCAGGTGTGTAGGAGGTAAAAGCTATAACACCGGTTTGAGTATTTAAAATTGCTGGAACATTTAATGGATTCAAATTGGTTCCTGGCATTGGGGAATTATAGGTGTATGAACCCAAATATTGAAAAGGTGTTCCGGGATAGGGCCCATCAATAGGTTTTGCCCAATCGTAAACCAATGAATCTAATTCAGGATCTACTGCATTATGACTGTAAGATGTTGGATTTCTTGTACAAGTACTTAACTGTGGTCTTTCAGCAAAAAGTGGACTGCTATCGAAACAAGGATTAGTGTTGGTTGCATTAAATGGATACATAATAGCTCGTAGAGTCATTCCTCCCGATGTACCTATTGTACCTGTATTTAAATTAGTGATGGCAGAATTTCTACAACAACTATTGTAGTAAAAGTACCACCCAGCAACTGGTGGAATCCCTGAAATAAATATCCAATTCGATTCATAAATGGCTTCCTGTACTGCTACAGGATTTAAAAGATTTGGTGATGCACAAGTAGGACATCCTCCTCCTGGAGGACCAACAGGACTTAAATCAGCTAATGTGATTAAGTTAACATTGATCCCTCCCCCCCATCCAGGAGCATTAGTTATGATTGAAAGGTTTGGATCGACGGGAATGCCAAGACAATCTCGATAAAGTTTAACTTGAAATTTAAAACGTCCTAAGTTCGGTCCAGTTTTAGCACAGGTCCACGTTATTTCTCCTCCTTCGAGGTGACTAGCAGAAGCCTCGAATATTCCAAAGAGGAATATCAGAGGAAAAACAATTAGTAGGATTTTTTTCATAAGGTGGTAAAGTGTGTGCCCCAAACTTACAAAGAATCTTACTAATTAACAATAGCTTAAGGTCCAATAATCACTTGGGTCATGTGAATAACTTCTAGGTAGTGGTGAGCGGTCTCCAAAAGCTCCTCTGAAGTAACATTTTTGAGAGTGTTAAGGTAGGCATAGTAGTGGTCTAATTCAAGCCCATTTAATACCAACGTTTTGTATCTATCCGATAGCGAAAAGGGACCATCGATGCTTCTTTGGAAAGAACCAGTGAGGTAACTTTTCACCAAATTGAGCTCAGATGAAGGTATGGCTTCAGAAATTAGACGATTTAATTCAAAATGAATTTCCTTAATTGCTTCGGAACAAACATCCGAACCCACTTCGGTGCTTATGAAAAAATAGCCGTCAAAAAATTGAGGGATAATTCCTGATCCAATGCCATACGTATAACCTTTGTCTTCTCGAATGTTGGACATCAACCGAGAACCAAAATATCCTCCTAAAATAGTATTTAGGATGGTAAACTTAAAATAATCTGGATGTTTACGGTTGAATAATCTTCTGCCTATTCGAATAGCTGATTGTACTGCACCTTCTTTGGGAATATGTAGTTGAAGAGCATCTGGTGAGGATGGGATAGTTAATTTTTCTACATTTCCTTTTTTGAAACTAGCATTTTTAATTTCATTAATAGCTAAATTAAGTTGTTCATCATTAAATTTTCCAGCGATCACAATAGCTACTAATCCATTCAAATAATTTTTCTTGTGAAAAGAAATTAATTTTTCCGGAGTTAAAGTATCAAAATCTTGTTCTGATGGAAAATGCCCATAAGGATGTTGATTTCCATAAAGAGAGTTGATAAAATGTTTCCTTGCTAAAAAGTCGACCTTCTCTTGATTTACTGCTAATCGTTGTTTTCCTTGAACACAAAAAGTTGCAATTTCCTTTTCAGGATATGCAGGTTCTTTGATGATTTCGAGTAGTACTGGTAATGTTTTTGGCAGGAATCGACTTAGCGAATAAAGACTTACCGATGCGAAATCATTTCCACATTCTGTTTGAAAATAAGCGCCGTAATTGTCGAGTGCTTCAGCAATTTCTGCAGAGCTTCGTTTTCGTGTTCCTTCATCAAGCAATTCGCTAGCTGCGGATGCTAACATGGGAATTTCTTCAGAGATATTTCCAGCAGAGAAAACCAATTCTACTTTCATCACTTCTTGCGTCCCTTCATTAACAATTATTACTGGAATATTATCATTAATATATATAATTTTCGCTTCGGGTATTTTTATATCTGCTGATTGATTTAATGCAGGACTTTCTGTTCTGTTTAGCATATTTATTTTGTTGCATTATAATAGAGAACTGAACAATTCTCTGGATGAAAAATCTCTTTTGCAATATTCATTATTTCTATTGAACCAATACCTTGATATTTCGTTATTTGTTCGTTAACGAGATTCGCATCACCAATCAATTCATAATAGGCAAGATTTAAAGCTTTTGAATCTAAACTCATCTCCGAAAAAACGAGTGATGATTCCACTTTATTTTTCACCTTTTGTAATTCTTGTTCGGATATATCATGCTTAATTTTTTCTAATTCATTTAATATAGCATCTTCAGCATCTTTCATACTAATTCCATTCACTAGTTTGCCTTCAATCATGAATAGGCTTTTATCTAAATCGCCAAGCATGTATGCACTGATATCGGTAAAAAATTTAAGTTCTTTTACTAGCCTTAAATAAAATCGTGATGATTTTCCACGCGCTAAAATATCCGACAATAAATCTGTAGCATAAAACTCAGGATCTAATCGTGAACAACAATGCCATACCATATAAATATTTGAATTAGGAACTGGCTTATTAATTTCCGCAGTTCGTTTTTCAGATTGTTTAGGCTCAATAGGTAAATTGCGAACAGGAATATTTGATACCGGAATGGGTTCGAACCACTTTTCACAAAGTTGTTTTGCTGTTTCTAATGTACAGTTTCCTACGAGAGTAAGTATTGCATTATTAGGGGCATACCATTTCTTGAAAAAACTTTTCACATCTTGCAAAGTAGCATCTTCTATATGTGAAATTTCTTTTCCAATTGTTGCCCATTGGTAAGGATGAACCTTATAAGCGAGTGGTCGTAACATTAACCATACATCACCGTAAGGTTGATTTAAATAACGTTGTTTGAATTCTTCAACAACAACATTACGTTGTACTTCTAAACTTTTTTCGGTGAAGGCAAGGCTCAACATTCTATCGGACTCTAGCCAAAATGCTGTCTCTAAATTTTGTGATGGAATAGTTAAATAATAATTAGTAATATCATTATTTGTAAATGCATTATTCTCACCACCGGCCATCTGTAAAGGCTCATCGTAACTTGAAATGTTTATAGATCCTCCAAACATCAAATGCTCAAATAAATGAGCGAATCCAGTCTTGTGTGCATCCTCATCACGCGCACCAACTTTGTATAAAATATTCATTGCTACCAACGGACTAGAATTGTCTTCGTGAACAATAACTGTTAGTCCATTTGATAAGGTGAATCGATCAAATTTTATCATATTTTTTTTGTAGAATTTTTTTTCTCAATCAATAATTAATTTTCAAGAATATGTTTTAATATTAGATCATAAGATTAATTAGATTTTGCTTTTCTGTGACGAATTCATCCCATATTTCTTTCACTATTTCTCCTGCTGGTTTAATAACATGAATAGAAGCCGCAACTTGTCCAATTTCCAGTTCACCTTCCTCAAGATTCCCTTCAAACATTCCTTTTTTTGCTCGCGCTCTTCCTAATAAATTTTTTAATTCATCTATAGATGCACCTCGCATTTCCGCATCCGCAAGTTCTTTATAAAATTTATTTTTCATCATTCTAACCGGAGTAAGTTGCTTTAAAGTTAATGTGGTATCACCTTCATTACTATTAACAACAAGTTGTTTAAAATGTTCGTGCGCTGATGACTCTGAGGAAGTCACAAATCGAGAACCTATTTGAACACCTTCAGCACCTAATGCAAAACAGGCGAGCATTGCTTTTCCATTGCCAATACCTCCAGCAGCAATCAAAGGTATCGAAACAGCCTCGCGAATAATAGGTATTAAACATAATGTTGTTGTCTCTTCTCTACCATTATGACCACCCGCTTCAAATCCTTCAGCAACGATTGCATCCACGCCTGAATCAGCAGATTTTTTTGCAAATTTTGTATTCGAAATGACATGTACAACGGTAATTCCTTTTTCCTTTAAATGTGTTGTCCATGTAGATGGATTTCCAGCTGAAGTGAATACTACTTTTACTCCTTCTTCTATAATTATTTGAATGTGTTCATCAATATTTGGATAGAGTAGTGGAACGTTTACACCAAATGGATTTTTAGTAGCCGATTTACATTTACGTATATGATCTCTCAGTACATCAGGATACATAGAACCAGCCCCAATGAGTCCTAATCCTCCAGCATTACTTACCGCAGAAGCTAGTCGCCAACCGCTGCACCAAATCATCCCTGCTTGAATAATTGGATAGTGTATGTTTAATAATTTTGTAATTCTGTTTCCCATTTCTTCAATCAACTATTTTTTATTGAAATCTTTACTTTTAATAAGTCCCCACACAACTAATCTTGCTTTAATTCGTGCTAAATATTCTCTGAAAATAATCCAGCGAGGAGTTCCACCTGGATAGCCATAGGCTTGAAATCCAATAGCATTCATCCCACAAGTTTTTGCCATCCAAATAGCTCTTTCTAAATGAGCCTTTTGACTAACAATTATAGGAGAAAATCCAAAAGTCTTTTGGAATCTTTTAACGGATTCAAAAGTAGTATAACTATGGCTATCTAAAAGGCAATTTTTAGTCGGGACACCTCTTAAATTTAATGATCGAAGCATGTCCTGTGGTTCATTGTATAAATCACCATCGCTCTTGCCACTAAGAATAAGTTGTAGTTGAGGATGCTTTTTCCAAATTGCTGCAACGGCATCCATTCGTCCAATAAAAGCATAATTAGGACGAGAAAAAGCATAATTTCGTCCTGCTCCAAGTACAAGAACATATCCGAAATCAGGAAGGTGATCTACATTATTTATGATCCTTGACTGTGCATATAGCCTGATATCCATATTGTTAAGAACCACTAGGCCAAAAGCTATCCATAAAGTTAGAAGTACAATGAAAATGATACGCATCGAATGCGAAAGTAACTAATGATTCATTAAATTATATCGATATCACAAAAACGATTTCTTGGATAATTAGTTCTCTCAAATTCATTTGAAAACGATTTGTTTAGGCATAAACAACTATTTTTACCGCTCAAACGATTGTTGTTCACTCAATGATTGCGTTCAAATTCCCTAAATGAAAATTATAATTCCTGTTGCGGGTATCGGTAGCAAACTTCGCCCTCATACTCATACTCAACCTAAAGCCTTGGTACCCGTTGCTGGTAAACCGATTTTATCACATATTGTGGATTATTTAGTTACTGGAGGTTATGATGATTTTATTTTTATAATCGGATACCTTGGCGACAAAATAGAAGATTATGTTAAAACGAAGTATCCAAATCTTAAATCAACTTTTATAGTTCAGGAGCCTCGCGAAGGAACTGGACATGCTGTTTGGTTAGCTCGTGAAAAAGTGAATGCTGATGATGAATTATTGATTCTTTTAGGTGATACTATTATTGATTTTGATCTTAGCCAGTTGATGGCAATGCCAAATTCGGCATTAGGAGTAAAAAAGGTGGAAGATCCTCGACAGTTTGGTGTGGTAGAAATTGATGCAAATGGATTTATCGTTAAAGTTGACGAGAAGCCAAATATTCCTAAATCAAACCTCGCATTAGTAGGTATTTATCATTTCAGAAATGCAGGAAAATTGATGGATGCATTGGATCACATTGTTCGTAACGACATTCGTCATAATGGTGAATTTCATTTAACCTATGGTATTCAACGTATGATTGCTGGCGGCGAAAAAATAAGTACATTTCAAGTTGGGAATTGGTTTAACTGTGGTGGTAAAAGCAATCTTTTAGAAACGAATGCTGTATTGCTTAAACGAAGTAATGATCTGGATAAGAAGCAATATAATTTTCCAAACACGATCGTGATTCATCCTGTTAGCATTGCTCATAATTGTGATATTTCTGATTCTATTATTGGTCCTAATGTTTCGATTGGTGAAAATACAATTGTGAAACATAGTATTATTCGTGATTCCATCATTGGTTCGTATGCTCAATTAGAAACAGCAATTTTGCATCAAAGTATTGTTGGAAGCGATGCATATTTAAAAGGATTAAGTCAGAGTTTGAATATCGGTGACAGCACTGAAATCGACTTCAGTTAAATAGAAAAAATAGTAATCTAAATACATTAAGAAAAAATAACAATGATCGAAAAGGATACCGTAGTTTTCAAATTAATAAATCAAGAACTGAAACGTCAACGTCATGGAATAGAGTTGATAGCTTCCGAAAATTTTGTTAGCAAGCAAGTGATGCAAGCGATGGGATCTTGTCTTACTAATAAATATGCTGAAGGACTACCTGGAAAACGATATTATGGTGGCTGTGAAGTTGTAGATCAGATTGAACAAATTGCAATTGATCGTGCTAAAATTTTATTTGGTGCAACTTGGGCGAATGTGCAACCACATTCAGGGGCTCAAGCAAATGCTGCTGTGATGCTTGCCTTGTTGAAACCAGGAGATAAAATTATGGGATTTGACCTTTCTCACGGTGGACATTTAACACATGGTTCACCAGTTAACTTTAGTGGAAAATATTTTCAGACTAGCTTTTACGGTGTTGAAAAAGAAACGGGTGTTATTAATTATGATAAGTTAGAGGCGACGGCAAAAAAAGAAAAGCCAAAATTATTAATCTGTGGTGCATCGGCCTATTCACGTGATTGGGATTATAAACGATTACGAGCTATTGCCGATAAAGTGGGTGCGTTTTTATTAGCTGACATCGCTCATCCAGCAGGCTTAATAGCAAAAGGAATTTTAAATGATCCTATTCCACATTGTCATGTGATAACAACTACTACTCATAAAACATTACGCGGACCACGAGGTGGATTAATTATGATGGGAAAAGATTTTGAAAACCCATTTGGATTATTAACATCTAAAGGAGAAAAACGTATGATGACATCCTTAATGGACTCTGCTGTTTTTCCAGGAACACAAGGTGGTCCATTGGAACATGTGATAGCTTCTAAAGCTATTTCATTTGGTGAAGCACTTACTGATGATTTTATGAAATACACGATACAGGTAGTGAAAAATGCGAAGGTGATGTCGGAAGCATTTATGGAGAAGGGATATAAAATAATTTCTGATGGAACAGATAATCACATGATGTTAATTGATCTTCGAAATAAAGGAATATCGGGCAAAGTGGCTGAAAATGCTTTAGTGAAAGCGGATATTACGATCAATAAAAACATGGTACCGTTTGATGATAAAAGTCCCTTTGTTACCTCTGGAATTCGGATCGGAACACCTGCGATGACAAGTCGTGGTTTTAAGGAATCTCAAATGAAAAAAGTAGTTAACCTTATCGATAAAGTGTTGATGAAGCCTGAAGATGAAAAAGTGATTGCGAAGGTGAAAGACGAAGTAAATAAAATGATGGAGAAATATCCATTGTATTAATTTTGTACAATAGAAATTGAAAAATTTCGTTAATGCCCCTAAAATAGATTTCATGCTAACAATTCAACGATATATTATTTTTCTACTTTTCTTCTCCTTAACAAGCTCTTCTTATGCTCAATTAGGAGGGAAAAGCACCTTTCAATTTTTGAATTTAGTTTCTTCAGCTCGCCCAGCCGCTTTGGGAGGGAATGCAATTGCAACACATGCAGATGATGTAACACTAGTGTGGCAAAATCCTTCTCAGTTGCAATATTCGATGGACAAACAACTGGCATTAAGTTATGTTGGTTACGTTGCAGATATAAAATTTGGTGATGTTGCTTATGCTCAATCATTGGGAAAACTTGGTATGTATGCTGCTACTTTTCATTTCGTAAATTATGGTTCATTTGATCGTACGGATGAAACAAGTACTGTTATTGGTTCATATAAATCAGGAGAGTATGCACTTGCAATGAGTTGGAGTAAAGCGCTAGATAGTTCACTTTTTATTGGAGCAAGTATTAAAGGAATTCTTTCTGATCTTGGTGATTATACATCTAATGGAGTAGCTGCTGATATCGGTTTAACATGGACTAATTCTGATAAATTAGTGTGTGCTACATTGCTGGCAAAAAATATGGGTACTCAATTAAAAAAGTATGTTGATGGAGATCGTGAACCACTACCTTTTGAAATTCAAGCGGGTATTTCTACGCAATTAAAGAATGCACCTTTTCGATTTTCAATCATTGGACAACAACTTCAAAAGTTTGATTTAACATATCAAGATCCATTAAAAAGTGGAGTTGATCCTTTAACAGGTGAAACTAAATCTGAAGATATAAGCTTTACAAAAAAACTCGTAAGACATATAATTGTAAACGTTGAAATTTTATTTACTAAAAACTTTAACGTTCGTTTAGGCTATAATTTTCTAAGAAGAAATGAACTTGGTTTTCCAGAGAAGAAAGGATTGTCAGGTATTTCAGGCGGGTTTGGATTTAAAGTGAATAAATTCAATTTAAGTTATGCGCGATCTGTATTCAATACAGCTGGAGGTAGCAATCATTTTACAGTTACTACTAGCTTAAGTAGTTTTAAAAAGCAGAAAAATTAATTTTTATTTGTCTCTGTTTTTGATAATTGAAATTATTGCGAATAAACCAATCCCTAATAACATCCCACAACTTATAAGTAAAACTATTTGAACATTTCGAACTTGTCCGGAACCTTCACTTCTCGTAAAATTCAGAAACGCAATTGAACTTAAAATAATAGTTATTCCTGCTAATCGCAATGGGTTTTTCTGTGTCATATTCATGTATAGTGACTAAAATCTTTTCATAATTCGTCCAACTTCACGTTTCGCTTCATTCTCTTTCATGCTTTCACGTTTGTCGTATAATTTTTTACCTCGTGCAATTCCTATTTCAACTTTTGCATAATTACGATCACCAATATATAATCGTGTTGGAATAACAGTGGTCCCTTTCTCTTTTGTTTTCGAACGAATTTTTAACAACTCCTTTTTATTTAATAAGAGTTTACGATCTCGTCGTGGTGGATGATTCGCATACGATCCTTTATCATAAGGACTGATGTGCATATTTTTTATCCACAGCTCATCATCTTTGAAAAAGCAATATGCATCCGTAAGATTTGCTTTCCCTTCACGAATGGCTTTAATTTCGGTACCTGTTAGAATAATGCCAGCTTCCCAAGTGCTATCAATAAAATAATTGAAAGTAGCTCGTTTATTAGAAATGTTAATTACTGGTTGGGCCGACATGATGTTGCAAAACTAATGAAAGCAAAGCATAGATGAGTTGAATTTATTTGCTATGATTTATTATCGAACAATAAATACAGGAATCTTCACTTTATGACGTACTGCATCGATAGTTGCTCCAAATATTACATCTTTAATAACTTTATGTCCGTGTGCTCCCATAATTAATAAATCAGCTTGGAATTTATTCACCATTTCAGGCAATACCTTTTTCGGACTACCATATCCAATTTCAGATTCACATTGGTATCCTAATGAAATTAAGTTTTTGATGTAATACAACAAATTTTCTTGATCCACTTGACTTTCATAATCCATTGTATCGTTGCCAAGAAAAAAAGCACCAGCGGTTTCTGTTACATGCATCAACAAATAATTTGCATTTTTTCCACCTTGAGTAAGTGCATTCTTGATAACTAATTCATCTTTTTCCGAGAAATCTAATGCGATTGCAATTCGATGGTATGACTTCAATTCCAAATTTGCAATTTGTTGAAATTTGCCATGAGGAATTGGAGTAGTTCGAAACGCAACTTTATTAAAATAAGGAAACAAACTAATGTAAATTAACATTAAGCAACTAATGAAAATTATTGGAATTACTAAATACACAACCCACGGATTAGATTCAGCCCCTGAAGTCCATATGAGGATTTGTTGGTACACTAATTTAACGTTTAAACTAACAATCACCAATGCACATAACCATGCTAAAATTTTAACATAAGTAGGAATTACAAACTCTCCCATTTTAGCTTTATCGCTTACAAAATGGATTAACGGAATTACTGCAAATCCTAATTGTAAACTTAAAATTACTTGACTTAATATCAATAAACTTCCAATAGCATGTTCGCCTAAATAATAAATCACGAGCATTGCTGGAATGATGGCAAATGACCGTGTGATAATTCTTCTTAGCCATGGTGCAATTCGCAAATTTAAATATCCTTCCATGATAATTTGTCCTGCTAAAGTTCCCGTTATCGTAGAACTTTGACCGGAGCATAAAAGTGCAATTGCAAATAATGCAGGAGCCAATTTCGAACCTAATAAAGGTTCTAATAAACGATGTGCATCCATGATATCCGCTACTCCAAATAATCCATTTCGATAAAATGTACTGGCAGCTAAAATTAAAATTGCAGCGTTAACAAAAAATGCTAAGTTAAGCGCTATCGAACTATCAAGAATATTGAATTTTATTGCCCGGCGAATTTCTGTAGGAATACGTTCAATCTTTCTTGTTTGAACCAATGCAGAATGGAGATATAAATTATGTGGCATTACGGTAGCACCAATTATTCCAATGGCGATATATAATGCAGCAGAATTGGGCAATACAGGAATAAATCCACCTAATATTTCGTGAAATGATGGCTTCGCTAAAAACATTTGAGCAATAAAGGCAAATCCAATTAGTGCAACGAGACTAATAATAAATGCCTCCATTTTTCGAATACCATATTGTAATAAGAAAAGTAAAATAAAGGTATCAAGTGCGCAAAATAATACTCCCCATAAAAGTGGAATATCGAATAATAAATTTAATCCAATTGCCATCCCTAAAACTTCTGCAAGATCACAAGCTGCAATGGCGATTTCTGCTAATGCATATAAAAAATAATTGACGCCTCGAGGATACATTTCTCTTGATACCTGAGCCAAATCACGACCACGAACAATACCTAATCGCGCACTTAAACTTTGTAATAATAATGCCATTAAATTCGACATCATCAATACCCAAATAAGTTTGTATCCAAACTGACTTCCTCCAGCAATATCAGTAGCCCAATTTCCTGGGTCCATATAGCCAACGCTCACTAAATAAGCCGGGCCTAAAAATGCAAGTAGTCGTTTCCGAAAACTCATTTTACCATCTATATGAATGGTTCCATGAACTTCTGAAAGTGAAAGTGGATTCGTTAATTTATTCCCCATAATTTTTCACTAAAATATTTTTCGCAACATCATTACTAATACTCAACTTAATTTTGTTTTTTAATTCTATAAGCATGCTGTGGTCATACTCTTGTATTTCTAATATACGTACTGTAATTCCGGGCTTTAAACCAGTTCGTTCTAGGTATTGCAAAAATGAAACGGAATGATCATTGACTCCAGTAAGTGTGTATCGCTTTTCACATTCACCACTTGCTAAACATAAACTACTAGGTGCTGAAATTTTCCCTGTTAAATCGGGAATTGGATCACCATGTGGATCAAAACGTGGAAAGCCTAAATATTCTTCGAGGCGTTTTATTAATTCATCCGAGCTCACATGTTCTAATTCTTCTGCCATGCTATGAACTTCATCCCATCTGAATTTTAATGTTTGTGTTAGAAATACTTCCCATAAACGATGTTTCCTTACGATATTGATTGCAATTTTTTCACCCTTACGAGTGATTCGTACACCACGATAGCGTTCATATTCTATCAAATTCTTTTCAGCTAATTTTTTCAACATATCAGTAACAGATGCAGAGGTCGTTGACAATGATCCTGCAATAGAAGACGTATTCACTGGCTCAGCCCTTTTTGCTGATAAATGATAGATAGCTTTTAAATAATTTTCTTCCGTTTCCGTATGCATGAATTGAAATTATGAAGCAAATATAAAAAATAATTTAGATTAGTCTAAAAATATGATTAGATTAATGAAATGATATTAATTACTATTTTCGCTGTTAATGTACAAGTTGATTATTCGCCCACTCTTATTTTTGATGAATCCTGAAAAAGCTCATCATTTTACCTTTGATTTGATTAAATTCTCCTTCCTGATTCCAGGAGTAAAAAGTGTTTTCAATTGGTTATTTAACGATAAAAATAGCTCATTTGAAAGGGAGTTAATGGGTTTACGATTTCCGAATCCAATTGGATTAGCTGCTGGATTTGATAAGGATGCTAAATTGGTTGATGAGCTTTCTGCCTTTGGATTTGGGTTTATAGAAATCGGAACTGTAACTCCTATTCAGCAAGAAGGAAATTTGAAACCAAGGATGTTTCGGTTACCTGCTGATAATGGCTTGATCAACCGAATGGGATTTAATAATGCAGGAGTTGAAGCTGCCGCAGACCATCTTAAAAAGCGAAAGAGTAAAATAATAATTGGTGGAAATATTGGTAAAAACAAATTGACATTAAATGAAAATGCCATTGACGATTACCTGTTTTGTTATAAATCATTATATCATGTTGTGGATTATTTTGTAGTAAATGTGAGTTCTCCCAATACACCTGGATTGCGTGCCCTTCAAGAAAAAGAGCCCCTGACAAATCTATTGCATCAGGTTCAAGTATTGAATCAATCGATGCCCAAACCACGCCCCTTACTGTTGAAAATAGCTCCCGATTTAACGAATGAGCAGTTAGATGAAATTGTTGAGATTGTGTTATCAGAAAAGTTGGACGGCATTATCGCAACGAATACAACTATTGCACGTGATAAGTTAAAAACCAAAAGTGAAATTACGAGTGAAGCTGGTGGATTAAGTGGAAAACCTGTTAAGGATAGAAGCACTTTTGTGATCGCTTATTTGAGGAAAAAGGCTGGTAAGAACCTTGTGATTATTGGAGTAGGAGGGATATTTACAGTGCAGGATGCACAAGAAAAATTAGACGCAGGAGCTGATTTACTTCAAGTGTATACTGGTTTTATTTATGAAGGGCCTGGCTTAGTGAAGAACCTTCTAGCAGGATTAAAGTAATTTGGAAGTTAAATTACGCTCCTTTATAATTGGAATTTACACTGGAAAAATGATTTTCCTTGTTAACTTCGCTCTCTCAAAATTTATAAGAAAAAAATGAAAAAATATTTATCACTTCACTTTGTTTTATTATTGGCTATTTATGCTTGTAATAACCCCAAAACTGACACTCAAAATCAGACTTCAATTGTTAATATAGATTCTATAAAGAATTCAGGTATAAATTATGGTGAAAAAATTGATGGCAAGAATGCGATTACGATGGATTCATTGTTAGCACTTGTTACATCTGGAAAAAATACTATCCATAATGTAAAAGTGGAAGGTAAAATAGAATCCGTTTGTCAAGCGAAAGGATGTTGGATGAATATTGTTCGAGCTGACAGTTCAAATTTGCACGTAAGTTTTAATGAGGAATTCTTTATTCCTAAAAATTCTTCTGGAAAAAATGCAATATTTATAGGTACTGCTTATATGGATACTACCTCTGTAGCGGCATTACAACATTATGCGGAAGATGAAGGGAAATCCAAAGCTGAAATTGCGAAAATTACCTCTCCAGAAATTCGATTGGCCTTTGATGCAAAGGGTGTTTTAATTAGATAATTATCTACTACTAGCATTGTTTTGAATTAAAATTGAACATGGAAAAAGTGAAAATTACGGAGTGCCCGCGTGATGCAATGCAAGGATTGTCATGGTTTATTCCGACAGCAACGAAGGCTGATTATTTGAATACATTATTAAAAGTTGGGTTTGATACTTTAGATTTCGGAAGTTTCGTGTCACCAAAGGCAATTCCGCAATTACGTGATACTGCCGAGGTTTTATCGATGTTAGATTTGTCATCTACGTCAACAAAACTTCTTGCTATAATTGCGAATTTGAGAGGAGGAGAAGATGCTATCAATTTTCAGGAGATAAATTATTTAGGATTTCCATTTTCAATCTCCGAAACATTTCAGAAACGAAATACGAATAGTAGTATCGAACAATCTTTATCCACTGTTGAGAAATTGCAATCACTTTGTTTGAAACACAACAAAGAATTACTTATTTACATTAGCATGGCATTTGGCAATCCTTATGGTGATAAGTGGAATGATGAAATCGCTGTTAAATGGGTTGCGAAAATGGCTTCTATAGGAATTAAATCTATCGCTTTGGCAGATACGGTTGGAATAGCACGAGCTACTGATGTAAGTTATATGTTTAAAGCGGTAATTCCTACGTTTCCTGAAGTGAATTTTGGCGCACATCTTCATTGTACAAATGAAAATTGGTATGAGAAAGTCGCCGCAGCTTATACTGCTGGTTGCCGTAATTTTGATGCGGCTATGAAGGGATTTGGTGGCTGTCCGATGGCTGAAGATGAACTTGTTGGAAATTTGGCGACCGAAAATTTAATGAGTTTCCTCCAAAAAAAAGAGATAAGTTCCAATGTTAATCTGGAACTCTTCAATAAAGCACTATTAAAAGCAAGTTCGGTATTCAGTGAGCCTCTTGCAACATGAAACGAATTCCGTCGTTAAAACATAAGTTATTACCTCTTAAAATTAAAATTATCTTGAACAGATCAATCACTATGCGTTTTATAATTCTCGTAACTATTAGTTTAATTTTCATAAATCCAGGTTCATCCGTAGCTCAAAAAGTAGGCTTTCTTGAAATCAATGGTAATGTATTGCAAGATGGAAAAGGGTTAGAAGGAGCGGATATAAAAGTGCTCAAAGGATCTGAAAATGTAGATAATGTTTTAAGTTCTAACGGTGGTAAATTTATTATCAATCTAGATTTGGGACAAAATTACACGATCATTTTTTCAAAAACAGGATGCATCACAAAGGCTGTCTCAATTGATACAAAAGTTCCTGATGAAGAGCAAACGCAAATCTTCAGCTTTAAGTTTAAAACTGATTTATTTAAAATTGCGGAAGGTGCTTCTCAACCTGAAGGAACGGATAAGCCAGTAACGAAAATTGGGTACAGTGAAGCATATGCAGATTTTGATTATGATCAAGAATACACTAAAACACGTAAATCTGAATTAGAAAGTGTAAAGCAAAAAATGGCTGCTGAAGTTGTTAAGCAAGAGGCTGCTAAAAAAGCAATTGCAGATAAAGCAAAACAAGATTCTCTCGCAGCTGCAAGAGCAAAAAGTTTAGCTGAACAACAAGAATTAGCTGTTGTTGAAAAAGCAAAACAAGATTCTATCGCTCAAGGAAAAGAAATAGCACGTCAATATGGAATTCAACAAGCAGCAATCGATAAAGCTCATCAGGATTCGCTTGCTGCTGCTGATAAAAAATTGTTGGCCGAAAAGACTGCAATGCTTGCAAAGCAGAAAGCCAGTGATGATAGTATCGCTCGTATTTTAGATAAGCAACGACAAGATTCATTGGCATCTGTAAAGCAAAAACAACAATTAGAAGCACTCGCTTTGGAAAAAGCGAAACAAGATTCACTTGCTACAATTCGTGAACAAGGACGATTAGAAGATCTTGCTAAACAAGTACGTGAAAAGGCTACAGCAGATTCTCTAACAGCAATTAAAGAAAAAGCAAGATTAGATCAATTAGCACTTGCTGCTGATCAAAAAAAGAAAGCTGATAGTCTTGCTAAAGCGGAAGCAAAAGCGAAGGCAGATTCACTTGCTGCTGCGAAAGAAAAAGATCGTTTAGAGGCAGACGCAAAAGAGAAAACACAACTAGAAGAAGTTGCAGCGGCAAAGGAAAAACAGCGTTTAGCTGATCTAGCTTTAGCTGAAAGAAATAAATTTATCACCGACTCAACAGCTACTGCAAATGAAAAAACCAAACAAGAAAATCTAGCAAAAGCGGCTAAAGAAAAAGCTGCTCAAGAAAGTCTTGCGAAAGCAGATGCAAAAGCAAAAGTGGATGCACTTGCAGCTTCGAAAGAAAAAGCACGCTTAGATGAATTAGCACTTGCTGCACGAAATAAATATCTAACCGATTCTACGGCTACAGCAATTGAAAAGCAAAGGTTAGTGGGTCTTGCAAAAGTTGCTGCACAAAAAGCTTCGTTAGATAGTTTGGCGAAAGCGGATGCGAAGGCAAAAGCAGATGCATTAGCGGATGCGATGGAAAAAGCGCGTTTAGATGCAATCGCTAAAGTTGCCGCAGACAAAGCAGCACTAGACGCAGCTAATATGGCAAAGGAACAAACACGACTAGCAGAAGTTGCTAAAAATACACGTGAGAAAGTAGTTGCTGATTCACTTGCTACAATCAAAGTTAAAGCATCGCGTGATTCATTAACAGCAGCAAATGAAAAAAATAAACAAGAGCAATTAGCAAAATTAGAAAAAGATAAAGCCGACAAAGCTGAGAAAGATCGACTAGACCAAGAAAAGAAAATTCAAGCGGCAAAAAATGCAGTAGATGCACAAAAACTTGCACAAGCTGAAGCTGAAAAGAAACGATTAGCAGATATAGAAGCCCAAAAGATTGCATTAGGAAAGACGTCAACAGTACCAAAGAAAAATGCTAATGATGTGAGTTCATATCGTTTTGATTTCGACAAGGACTTTATCCCAGAAGGTATCAAAGAAGAAACTATTACTGAACCCAATAGAAATATTTTGAGGACTATCGTAAATGCTAAAGATGTAAAAGCAACATACCTTAAAATTGTTTATGGATATGGCGGAATTTTCTACTTTAAAAATTCAGCGAGTATTTCCGAAAACATGTATAATTCAGAGCTTGATAATTATAGAAAACAGCTAAAATAATTTTGCAAATTTGGTGTTAAACGTTATTGTAAATTAAAAATTTATGAAAAAAAAATTTCTAACATTCTGTTTCCTTATAAGTTTCTTTTCATCATTTTCTCAGACTCATAATCCAATTAATTATTATAATTCAGGATGGAATATCTTAAGTTATAAGTTAGATAGTATTACTCAATTTCCAGGAATTATTGATCAATATAGATTCTATTTTTATGGTGATAGTGTGATAAATTCAAATTATTATCATAAATGCTTTTATAACTTTAAAAGACATAATTTTTCTTTGTTAGCTGTATTACCAGATGATAGTGGTCACTACGTTGGCTCGTTAAGAAATAATGGATTATTATATTACTTTTTGCCACGAGATAGTTCAAATGAACGATTAATTTACAATTTTAACTTAGCTGTTGGTGATACTGTTCCACTCGGTTATTCTGTTTTTCAAAATAAAATTAAAATATTAGGTTTTACGGATTCATTGACACTTTTGGACAATAGTATAAGAACTAAATATTATTATTATTACTATGATTCTTCTGGATTTGTAAGTGGCGGGGGATTTTATTACGATGAAATTGGTGACATTTCTGGTTTAATTGATTCTAATTTATACGAAAAGGATCACTACTCTGGAGGAGTTGAAAATTATAGCTATTGTGTTAATGGAAATATGAAATTTGTGGATATGAATTATCACTTTGCTCCTGGTTATGACTGTGCATTTCCAGTTATAGTTGCTGAGCATTCTGAGGATATTGAAAGATTAATTTATCCAAATCCAACAACAGGAATAATAAATATTAAATCAAGGCCAAATGGTGGAATATCTTTGATAAAAATAATTAATTTATTTGGTGAGATCTTAATTGAAACGCATATTAATAATGCAAATTCAAACCAATTAGACTTATCTTCATTTGAAAGTGGTTTATATTATTTAAGTATAGAGACTGAAGACAGATTTAAATTTATGAAGATATTTAAAGATTGAAAAAAAGTGATTCACAAAAGCATCTTCGTAAAAGATAGTACTAACTTTCTTTCATACAAATCTTTTAGTGAATTTTTTTTATTGGACAATGGTGAAATAAAATGTCAATTTAGCATTTCAAATAAATTAACACTTACTTAATTGGAAATACCGGACTAGCATTACCAAATACAATGGAAATATTTTTATTATCCTTAATCAACTCCACTTTTTCCTTTTCAATTTCAAGATGTCGTAAGCTTAAATATTCGGCGATGGTCATTCCCATTTGTGTTTTGTATGCTTGATCGGCGATTGCTTTATTGATTTCAGCTTGCTTTCGTGCGAGCTCTGCATTTGCTCTTGCAGATTGTGTTAAGATACTTTGATTTTGAGCAGCAGTATTTTTTGTTTCCGTTAAAACTTGATCAGGGGGAGTAATAGCTCCTATTGATACTTGCAATAAATTTACTGGCAAATTCAACTTCTTAGCATATTCAGATAAATCTTTAAAGATATCTATTTCCAGTTGTGCGGAAATTTCTCGCTTACTTGCTAAATCGAACATTTTAAAGGCACTTGCTTTATCACGAACCATCGTTCTAAAAGATGCTTGCAAACTATGTTCATACCATTCTGCAGAAAAGTTTTTATAAAGAATTGGCGTTTTTCCTTGTTGTATTTGACATTTCAAATACACGCTGAAAGAAACGGGGGTGTTATCGGAAGGTATCATATTAACAAAATCCTCTGTAATTGTGATGGGAGTTATTGGGAATTCTTTGTGTTCTGTAGTAAAAACGCACCATGTTGCACCAGTAGATACGGGCGTATCATCAACGCCACCGTGCCCGAAAATATATGGTTTGTAAACCAATACACTTTCTTGTCCTGCATCTGGTTGTACTAAATAACAGCTAGATAAACTTGTTACAATAAAGAGTAGTAGAATCACCTTCTTTATCTTAAATTGATAATTGATCATCGTTATGTTTTTAATTTTATTTACATTCAATGTGAGTTCCCATTTTAAAATATTGTCATATTAATTATTCTTGATTTTATAATCAATAGGACAATTTAATCTCTTACTATTAATTCAATATTACTTTGTACCTTGAAGATTCAATTACCGGTTTAATTTCGATTTTAGTCAATAGTACTAAAAATAATTTAAGTTATAGATTTTTTCTCATTGAAAGGGAAAATGTTTTGCAGTTTTGGCTTTAAACAGAAATGCAATTATTCCACTTGCAATTACGGTTAATCCTGACAACATAAATTTTTGGCCAGTTGAATAAAAGATCCATAACCACATTCCAATAGCAAGAATTACTGGCAATGGATATAAGGGCATCTTATAAGGTAAATTGTTCGAACCATTTCTTTTCCTTAACAATATTACACCAATTGCCTGACCAATAAATTGTATCATTATTCGCATAGCAAGGATTGCAGTAATAACTTCTGATAATTTAAACAGCATACTAAATAAAAATGCTGTAATTGCTAATCCTAATAAAGCAATATAGGGAAAGTGACGAGTAGGATGCACTTTTGCAAATACTTTAAAGAAGTCGCCAGCTTTTGCTGCTGCATACGGTACTCGTGAATATCCTAACATCACAGCAAACAGACTCGCGAAAGCAACCCACAATACCATCATCGTCGCAACGTTCGCAGCAAAGGGTCCGTAAAGATGTTCGATAAATGTACTTACGATAAATTCAGAATTCGCTGCTTCTTGCCAAGGAATAACACTTACTACCGCAACATTCATTGACAAATAAAGTATTGCAATTCCTATGACCGATAAAAACATACTTCGAGGAATTGTTTTGCTAGGATTTTTAATCTCACTTCCTAAATGACAAACATTATAATATCCTAAGTAACTATAAATCGATTTAATGGAAGCTGCACCTAAAGCAACTCCAAATAAATTGTTAATCACTATCCCATCGTTCATGTGATGGATGGGCGACATAAAGTTTCCATAAGAAATTCCTCCAATAATTATCCAAAGCATTGTTGCAATTACTCCCGTCCAAAGTAGCACACCAATTTTCCCAATCGTATCCGTTTTTCGATAGAGTAGGAGTGTGATTAAAATTACAACAGTTCCTGAAACAATTCTTCGCGTTACTTCATCCAATGGAACGAGATAACTAAAGTATTGTGCAAATCCAATTGACCCACTTGCGACGACTAAAGGTGCTTGAATCATTGTTTGCCACACATACAAAAACGATAATAATTTCCCCCATCGTTCTTTGCCATAGGCTTCCCTCAAAAAATTAAAACTCCCACCTGCTTCCGGATATGCTGCGCCTAACTCCGACCATATCATCGCATCAATCATCGAAAGCACTGCGCCCGCAATCCATGCATACAAGAAAAATGGTCCTCCCATAATTTTTATTACGAGAGGCAATACTACAAACGGACCAATTCCAACCATGTCGATCATGTTGATCACCGTGCTTTGAAATAATCCTAAAGTTCTTGGTAAAGGTCCAGAATGTTCTTCACTCATGCTTCGAAAATAGCAAATTGATTCATCAAAAAGTATGATTTCTACATCATTTAATAAACGATTTAACGTTCATAAAATATTTTGCAACGAAGGAAACAATTCACAATAAAATTTATTTTTGTTTGTAATTTCCAAATAGAATTTAATTTTAATAAAAGCGATATGTTACTTGTCTGTGATTCTGGTTCCACGAAAGCTGATTGGCTTTTATATGATGGTAAAAATATTTCTGGCCTCTATCATTCTATTGGATTCAACCCATTTTTTCATAGCTCCGATTTTGTTTTCGAAACATTAAATTCTGATGATTCGATGGCCTCAATTTCAGAGGTGATAACAGAAATTTATTTCTTCGGCGCTGGATGCTCAAGTAAAGGAAGAAAAGAAATTATAGCTCAAGGATTGCGTCGTTATTTCCCCAAGGCAAATGTAATTGTTGATCATGACTTACTTGCTTGTGCTTACGCAACCGCAGGTGATGAACCCGGAATCGCTTGCATTATTGGCACAGGAAGCAATAGCTGTTGGTTTGATGGAAAAATAGTTCATGAAAAAAATTATGGAATGGGGTACATTCTTGGTGATGAAGGAAGCGGATCATACTATGGAAAAAAATTGCTTACCCAATTTCTTTATGGTTTAATGCCGAAAGATATTCAGGAGTCTTTCGAAAATAATTATGGATTGGATCGTAATTCTATCATCGATCACGTGTACAATAAACCAAATCCGAATGTTTGGTTAGCATCCTTCGCGCGCTTTTTGACGAACTATAAGGATCATTATTACATCAATAATTTAGTCAAAAATGGAATGCGTGATTTTTTCGAATTGTATGTTTGTCATTATGACGATTATAAAAATAAAAACGTTCACTTTGTTGGCTCTATCGCATTTCTTTTTCAAGATGAGTTAAAAGCAGAAGCGCAAAAGTTGGATATTAAAGTTGGAAATATCATTAAGCAACCAATCGATAGTTTGATGAATTATTATATCAACAAAATAAATAAAAAAGGATCACTTTAATTTAACACCGCTTCCAACAAAGGCTTGTGCATTTCCTCCATTGCGAATTATATCTCGTACAATTGTTGACGAAACAGGAGTAAATTCAGGGGCTGCTAGAATAAATATCGTTTCAATAGAACTTTCTAAATAATTATTCATTTGAGCGATGGATCTTTCAAATTCAAAATCAGCAGAACTTCTTAATCCTCGTAAAATAAAACGAGCATTAATTTCTTTGCAAAAGTTGATCGTCAATCCCGTATAAGAAACAACTTCAACTTGTGGTAATTCATCAAAAGAATCTTTGATCCATTGTATTCGATCTTGCAATGGAAACATATAATTTTTTGTGATGTTATGTCCAACACCAACAATTACTTTATCAAATAAATCCAACGATCGCGTAATCACATTAACATGTCCGATTGTTATTGGATCGAAGCTTCCTGGAAAGAGTGCAATGCGTGCCATAGTTAAATTTTTATAAGATTATTTTAACCTACTTTTTTAAAGAAAGTAAAGGTGACATTCCCATATTTTCTTTTTTCTAAAAAATGCGGTAATGCATCATAAATTTCTGTCGATTTATGTTCGAGAATAAATATTCCCTTTTCAGTTAGTAAATCTTTTTCAAAGATGATAGTTACTAATTCTTCCGCAGGGGTTATGGCAAATGGAGGATCCGCAATGATGATATCGTATTGCAAAGTTGTTCTTTCTAAATACGAATTAACCTCCGACAAAACGGCACTAACTCCCGATGGAGCTTTTAACATTTCTAATGTTTGTCGGATAAATTTCACACACCCTAAATCGTGATCAACGGCGGTTACATTCATACTTCCTCGTGAGAAAAATTCATACGATAAACTCCCTGTTCCGGAATACAAATCCAACACTTTTAATGTCATAAAACGAAACCTACTATTCAACATATTAAACAATCCTGTTTTTGCAAAATCAGTAGTAGGACGAACGGGAAGATTTACCGGTGCCTTAATTTGTTTTCCTCTGAAATTTCCGCTTATGATACGCACAGATGTTGGCTAAAGAGTACGAAGAAGTGATGTGCTGCAATTCGTTGAAAGCCATAAGAGAATTCTATGCCTTCAGGCCATTCTCCAAAACTTACATTGCGAATATATTTTTTACTTACCATCCATGCAGATGATAATTTATCAATATCACCATAAAAACGAACCTCAGTGATGTCTGGATTTAATTCCAATTGCTCTAATGTAAATAACAGATAATAAATAAAATCTTCACTCGTTTCATAATTGAAAATATTGCTGAATAACAATTCCGATCCTTGCGTAATCACCAGATCAAAACTCCCGCTACGAACGTTCACCGCAACTATTGCTTCTTCATGATGTTTGTTCAACATCAGTTGACTTTCGATAAATGCAGTATTGGCATTGAACAAACTAAGTTCTTTAAAATGTGTTCCCACCTCTTTCAAAAAGTTTTCGGGAACAGCATAAATATGATGTGCATCAGCTAATTTAATACGGTCATCATAAACACGTGAATCATTTTGAAGTTGACAAGTCAATGATAAAATATCTTTAGCTTGATCTTTACTAAAAAGTGGTGATGGAACAATTGCACTACAATTCGTATGCACAGCAAAAATTATTTTCTCCGCTACTAATGATGATAAGGTTGTATCCTGCTCAAATACTTGTTCCATAAAATTTATGGCCAACCCTTCTTTGGTTTTTGGTACGATTCGATAATCTTTTAAAACAACCACCTTCTGACGAGCAGCATCCAAAATACAATAACTGAAACGCTCCTCATCGAGAATGGCTAATAATATTGCACGATCAACCATACCTTGGGTGAAAGATTCATCCACCAACTGATACTTTTGCGTAACTTGTAAGACTGTTCCTTCCATGAGTGCGCAAAAATAGGTATTTCGGCGCTGCTTTCCTTTTAGATTAACTTTGTATTTTCGATATTATTAAAATTTAGATCTAAATTCTTCTTTCCAAGCATGACGAGTAAACCAGTGGGGATGAGTGAGCGTGTCAGAGAGAAATTACTGGCTTCTTTGTCCGTAAATCCAACTTCTGGACAACTTCAATTCATAGATAGTTTTAGTCGATTTTCGGAGGTTTCGCCAGAAGGAATTTTCCTACTAAGAGGTTATGCTGGAACGGGAAAAACAACGCTTATGTCAGCAATGGTGAAAACTTTTCAGAAGGTGGTTTTATTAGCGCCGACAGGTAGAGCTGCCAAGGTTTTAAGCAATTATACCGGTAAGATGGCGTATACCATTCATAAACATCTCTACAAACCTGCGATGTCATCGGATGGAAAAATGTGGCTTCAGCTGAATGAAAACCGTCATCAAAAAACACTTTTCATCGTTGATGAGGCTTCAATGATTCCTGATGCAGCTATTGATGATGATACGAGTCCGTTTCCTGGGGTAAATCTCCTTACGGATTTGATCAATTACGTTTACAGCGGAAATCAATGCAGATTAATGCTAGTGGGTGATACGGCTCAGCTGCCTCCCGTACATTTTGATCATAGTCCGGCGCTTGATGCAAATCATTTGCGTTACCGCTTTCGCAGAGAAGTTACAGAGGTAGAATTGACAGAAGTTGTTCGTCAGGAGCATGATTCTGGAATATTAAAAAATGCTACGGCATTACGAGTGCTTATCAAGCAAGAAGCAAAAGAACCCATTCTTAAAACAGAAGGCTTTGATGATGTAAAGCGAGTTGATGCGATGGAGATGTCGGAGTTGCTTTCATCACTTTATAGCTCGTATGGAAAGGAAAATGTTTTAGTAATTACGCGGTCAAATAAATCGGCAATTCAATACAATCGGATGATTCGTTTTCAGCAATTATGGATTGAAGAAGAGTTGAATGCAGGGGATAGTGTGATGGTAGTAA
This sequence comes from Bacteroidota bacterium, assembly GCA_025352785.1. Lineage (GTDB taxonomy): Bacteria > Bacteroidota > Bacteroidia > AKYH767-A > OLB10 > JANXSD01. The sequence continues at coordinate 6,681 of JANXSD010000091.1, read as the reverse complement.
AAAACAATTACAATTGGTTGCCTGATGATCATAAAGGTGGGTTTATTGCCAATGGTGATGTGGTGGAAATTAAGAAAATCATTCGCTTTGAAGAACGCTTCGGGTTTCGATTTGCAAACGTTGCCCTCCGTCTTCCTGATTATCCCAACGAGCCCGACTTCGAAGCAAATTTGTTGATGAATACATTAAGTTCAGAATCACCAGCGTTAACTTCAACAGAAAATAAAGCTTTATACAATGCAGTGCAAGAATTTTATGAGCGTGATGAACCAGATCGTCGCAGAAGAAATGCATTGATACGAAAAGATCCATATTATACAGCGCTTCAGGTTAAATTTTCTTATGCGGTTACCTGTCATAAGGCACAAGGCGGACAGTGGCCAGTAGTTTTTGTTGATCAAGGATATCTTACCGAGGAAATGTTAGGCGTTGAGCATTTAAGATGGCTTTATACTGCTTTTACGCGTGCCCGCGAACATCTTTACCTCATCAATTTCGATGAAAAATTCTTTAAGACTTCGTAATTACGATAATGATCTTAAGAAATTGATTGCTGAATATTTTTTCAATTTTAAAATCGTATTTAGGGTTTCAATTAAATCTTTATTCCTACCAATTTTTTTATATTTTTACTAAGTGAAGTAATTACCACTTTTTTTATTTTTTTTTATTAATTGCAAAGGATTCACATGCACAATATAATGGTAATGTTTGGGTGTTTGGAGACAGTGCTGGTATAAGTCACTTTATAGTTTGTAATGTCAGAAAAAAGAATTGTTCTATGTCAACAATTTAAGCATTTGACGCGCGGAGGTGGTCAAGTAAAAGAGCGAACCGACAATTGATGTACCGATGAAGTAAATAGAAACCACAGAAATTTTTATTTCACTTAATTGCCAGTGTAGTTAGCACTTTGACAAATTGATAGTTGGTTACGCTTATGCCTTTTTCTTTGGTTCGTTTCTTTTTTGCGTAAAAAAGAAATAAATAAGCAAGTTAAGGATCCGAGCTCATTTTGTTTCCTCATAACTTTTTTGAAAGAAGCATCAAAACTTCTTCGAAGTGAAAACAATTTCTGGAAGAAAAAAACTCATCATTATAACCAAGTTTCGTGTTCGTCGCAGGCGATTCGTTGGCCTCCCTAAATCCCTCCAATGGAGGAACTTGAAATTGTGAGTAAATTTTAATCCTGCTTGCCATAAAGTCTTTTACTTTATGGTTAATTATGGTATTCCTAAAATCCCGATAGCGACAGAGACTGTTCAAGAAAATTTGAAATTTTTCTTCGAATCCTAATTTTCAAACAGTCATCAAAACAAAAGTGGGGGGCGTAATTCGTAATTTTTAATTCGCAATTAAATTATCACCCCATCTTTCATCACCAACTTCCTATCCGCCATATCAGCTAATTCGGGATTATGCGTTACGATCACAAAAGTCTGTTGAAAATCCTCACGAAGTTTGAAAAATAATTCATGTAGTTCCTTCGCGTTTTTTGTGTCTAAGTTTCCTGAAGGCTCATCGGCTAAAATTAAATCTGGATTATTGATCAAAGCTCGAGCGATGGCAACTCGCTGCTGTTCACCTCCCGAAAGTTCACTCGGTTTGTGCTCCATTCGATCCTGTAGTCCCAACTTTATTAGCAGCTCGGTAGCACGTTGTTCTGCAGTATTTTTTTCTGCGCCACCAATCAATGCTGGTAAACTCACATTCTCAATAGCCGTAAATTCTGGTAAAAGTTGATGAAACTGAAAGATAAATCCAATATGCTTGTTTCTAAACGCAGAGAGTTTCTTTCCATTCAATGCCTGTATTTCTTGACCATTGATCGATATTGAACCTTGATCGGGCTTGTCGAGCGTTCCCAAAAGATGCAGTAAGGTGCTTTTTCCAGCTCCTGATGCACCAACAATACTAACCACTTCTGCCTTCTTAATTTCAAGACTTATCCCCTTCAAAACCTGAAGTTGATCATAAGATTTATATATATCTTTTGCGCTAATGAACATTTTGCAAATATAGCTTGTTCATTAACCTTCGAATAGCTTTTAAAATATTTGCTTTGGCTTCTCACTTTCTCCTATTTTTGTCGCTTAAATCATAACGTGGGATTTTCACTAATAACAGAATTACCTTTCTGGTTCAGTATACTGTGCCTTATCGTTGGAGCATTCTATGCTTGGCTGATGTATCGCAAATCGTCAATCCTTAAGGACGTGCCTGTTTGGCAAGCGAGAACAATGGCTTTCGCCAGATTTTTACTCGTAAGTTTGCTCTGTTTCCTTCTCCTCGGACCAATGATCCGTACCATCATTCGTGAAGTAGAAAAGCCAATTGTAGTTTTAGCAATAGATGAATCGCAATCGATAATTAATAGTAGAGATTCTTCGAAGTTAAAAGAAGAATACAAAGCCGCCTTTGAATCATTAAAAGATGGATTGAAAAAAGATTATGAAGTACGGTCTTATGCTTTTGGTGATCACGTTCGTGAAAATCCTACTTATTCCTTTAATGATAAAGAAACTGATTTCAGTAGTTTTTATGATGCGATGGATGTTCAATTTGCCAACAGAAATGTAGGGGCAATAGTGATCGCTTCCGATGGTTTATACAACGAAGGTGATAATCCGGTTTATGGTCCAACACGTTTAAAAGTTCCTGTTTATACCATTGCATTAGGTGATACAACCATCCGCAAAGATTTAGTGATTTCAAAAATCAATTATAATAGAATTGCTTTTCTTGGCAATAGTTTTCCTCTTGAAGTGATTTTAGATGCACGTCAATGTGCCGGAAGTAAAGCTACATTATCGATTGAAGAAGATAGTGTTCAAATTTTTTCTCGAGCCGTGGATATATCAGGAAATAATTATCATTCGAGTATTCCTGTTTTGGTTGATGCAAAGAAAAAAGGAATTCGTCATTATGTGATTCGTATTACCTCATTGCCAGGAGAAGTTACGTATAGCAATAATGTAAAAGATGTTTTTATAGAAGTTGTAGAGAATAAACAAAAGGTTTTAATTCTTGCCACTGCTCCACACCCTGATTTAGGAGCATTGAAAAACAGTATCGAAACGAGCCAGAATTACGAAGTAAAAATTGATCAGGTAAATACTTTTGATGGACGATTAGGCGATTATAGCTTAGTGATATTACATAATATTCCTTCAGTTGCTCAAGGAATGAATTCTATTCTTGAAAAAATCAAAGCTTCCAACATTTCCACTTGGTATATACTTGGACCTTCCACAAATATTACAGCCTTTAATTCGTTAGAAACTGGTTTGTCAATTTCACAATCCAACGATAAATTGAATGAAACTTTGCCAGTATTAGCTCCTGAATTTAGCTTATTTAATATTAGTGATCCTTTAAAACATGAAATTGGAAATTGGCCTCCATTAAAAACTCCATTTGGAATTTATTCAACGAATAGTAATATTTATCCATTGCTTTATCAAAAGATTGGAAGTGTTGCAACCAAACAACCTTTATTATTTTTCTCAGAAAATGCAGGAAGAAAAACTGCGGTATTAGCTGGCGAAGGTATATGGAAATGGCGTTTGGCAGATTTCAATGCGCACAATAAAAATGAACTGAGTACTGAATTGGTTAGTAAAGTTGTTCAGTATTTAAGTGTGAAAGAAAATAGGTCACCTTTTCGGGTGTTAGCGAAAACGAATTTCAGAGAAAATGAAGCTTTGATTTTCGATGCAGAATTATACAATCAAAGTGATCAGTTGGTAAATGATCCAGAAGCGAAATTAACGATCAGTAATAATAACAGTAAACAATTTTTATACACCTTCACAAGGACAGAAAAAGCATATACATTAAATGCTGGAATGTTTCCTGTAGGTAATTATCATTTCAAAGCTGAAGTAAAACTTGGCGATAAATTATATGCTCAACAAGGTGAATTCAGTGTTTCAGCATTACAATTGGAATCTGCAAATACTGTTGCCGATCATCAATTACTCAATACTTTAGCAGCACGATCGGGCGCGGCAATGTTTTTACCTAATGCAATTAATGATTTATTGAAAACTCTAAAGCAAAGAGAAGATCTAAAAACAGTTTCTTACTCACATAAAAAGCTAGAAGACCTCATTAATATTCCTTGGATTTTTATACTTCTGATTTCGTTATTAAGTTTGGAGTGGTTCCTAAGAAAAAGAGCAGGTAGTTATTAAAAACATTTTGTAATTTAAGTAAAAATAAAAAGAGACAATTCTTACGGGAATTGTCTCTTTTTTAAAAAAACCTACTATTTTAAGGCATCAATACTTGATCAAGAACATGTATCACACCATTTGATTGTATTACATCATACGTGCTAATATTTGCAACACCACCTTTGGCATCTTTCACAACAATATTATGATTACCATTCATCATTATTGTTAATTCTTCACCATTAAGTGTCTTTAAAGTTGATTTCCCATTACCAGCCATGATTGCCTTCGCTAAAGCATTGTAATCATATTTTCCTGATACAACATGGTAGGTTAAAACAGCTGTTAAGGTTGCTTTGTTTTCTGGTTTTAATAATGTTTCAACAGTTCCTTCTGGTAAATTTTCAAAGGCGTCATTCGTTGGAGCAAATACTGTAAATGGACCCTTGCCAGATAATGCTTCAACTAATCCTGCTGCCTTTACAGCTGCTACAAGTGTGGTATGGTCTTTCGATTCTACAGCGTTTTGAATAATGTTTTTTGTTGGATACATAGCTTCATCACCAACCATTACAGTATTACCTTTCATTCCTTGTGCATGAATTGTTGCAGGAAGAATTGTTGTTGAAGCTAAACAAATAGCTATCATTAATTTTTGAGTCTTTGTCATTTTGTTAGATTTTTCTAGATTTACGTATGAAAGGTTTAGTTTGGATTTTTTTTCTGATTTATTTTTTTACCAGCAATTAATCCGTGAATATCCTCACTTACGGTTATTTTGAAATTGTGGATTTTATAAATTGAAAATATTTAGGCATATAATTTTATTAATCCATTATTAAAACTATTCACTCCTATATTATTATGGAAAAATAACCTCTATTATTAATTTTAGAAATTGTACTTAATAAAGAATAAATTAGATTATTTCAGAAAATATAGGTTTCTAATTGATTTTAAATCCAAGGCAATCATTTAACCGTAAGTGTCAATAATCCCTAAAAAAATATATCATGCAAACAACTAAACGCAAACTATTACGGGTTGGAATCTTCATTACTGTCATTGGGGCTTTGTCCTTGTATTCTGCAGTAAAATCCAACTTTCTGGAAGCATCCAGCCATCGTGAAGCTCCACTTATTTCGAACGATCCTTTAGCCGATAACACGGATCTTTATGCATTTCGAAGTCCAGATGATACCAATACGGTAACTATTTTGGCAAATTACATACCATTTGAATTACCAATGGGTGGTCCAAATTATGCCTCTTTTGGCGAGCATGTACGATATGAAATTCATGTTAAAAACAATGCATCTTCTTCAGGTGATGATATTACTTATCGTTTTACATTTAGTAAAGTAAATCAGGATCCAACTACGTTTTTTAATATTCGTCTTGGCAATGAAAATCTTAAAACAAGTTACATCTGTGAAAAAAGTATTGCAGGTGGTCCGTTCACAACGATTGTTTCCAATGGTGAAGTTCCCCCACCAAATATCGGACCTCGCTCTATTGATACTCCGGGCTTGGGACTTGGAAATTCTTACGGTCAGCTTGTTTATAATTCCATTGCAAACGCAACTGGTGGTGGAAATGAAACAATTTACTGCGGTCCTGCTGATGATCCTTTCTTTGTGGATCTTGGTGGCATTTTCGATCTTGGTCAGACCCGTCAGTTAAGCTCTGGCGTTAATGGTCCACGGGATGGAGTAGCTGGATATAATGTACATACTATTGCATTGAAAATTCCAATTTCAACATTGCAAAAAAATGGACAAGATGTTACACAAGCAGCAAATATACTTGATGGAAATTTTGTAATAGGAGTATGGGCTTCCGCATCACGACCAGAAACAAAAACATTAAGTGCATCTGGTCCATCAACTTTTTCAGGAAATTGGATTCAAGTTTCTCGTTTGGGAATGCCTTTAACAAATGAAGCAGTTATTCCTATTGGTGATAAGGATAAATGGAATGCATTAACTCCATATACAGAAGACACTTCTATGGAAAAATATTTTACAAATCCAGAGTTAGGATTGTATATGGATAATTCCTTGTACGGAAGTGCAGTACCAGGATTGCAAAATTTAAGAATTCAACGCGCGTCACCAACTGTTTTAGGTAATGTTGACTTTGGAAATAATCAGGATGGTTTATATGTTTTATATGGCAATGCAGCAACAACAGGAACTGCTTTGGATACTGCTATATTCGGTAAATATTTATTGCGTCCTGGTCAACCTCGATCTGCTGATTTACTACCAATATTTTATTTGGGAGTACCCAATCTTGCACCTTATCAATTAGCAACAGGAAAAACGGCTGGTAATCCTTTATCTGCTGGAAAACCTTTTATCAATAATTTCCTTCCAACTTTCGGTGATATGTTACGCCTTAACATGGCCGTTCCCGTGACACCACGTAATGATCCTAAATTTAGTTCTGAAGGTATTATCTCTGCTGCTGTTCTTGGATTAACAGATCCTGCTTACAATAC
>JANXSD010000058.1 GCA_025352785.1 Bacteroidota bacterium | reverse complement strand
GCTTCAGCTTCTAAGCCACCACCAATCTCACCAATCATCACGATTCCTTCTGTTTCGGGGTCATTCATAAATAACTCAATAGCCTCCCGAGTAGTGGTTCCAATAATTGGATCTCCGCCAATCCCTATAGCTGTTGAAATTCCTAATCCAGCTTTTACAACCTGATCGGCAGCTTCGTAAGTTAATGTTCCTGATTTTGAAACAATCCCTATATTTCCTCTTTTGAAAACGAAGCCAGGCATAATCCCAACTTTCGCTTCTCCTGGAGTGATTACACCTGGGCAATTTGGTCCGATTAAAGTACAACCGCGTCCCTTAATATATTCCTGAACCATTATCATATCACGAGTTGGAATACCTTCTGTGATGGTTACAATTACTTTAATTCCTGCTTCAGCAGCTTCCATAATTGCATCCGCAGCAAATGCTGGTGGAACAAAAATGATTGTAACATTTGCACCCACTTCTTTTACAGCCTCCGATACCGTATTAAAAACGGGTTTGTCAAGGTGCTTTGTGCCCCCTTTTCCAGGAGTTACACCACCTACTACATTGGTTCCGTACTCAATCATTTGAGTTGCATGGAAAGTACCTTCATTGCCGGTAAATCCCTGCACAATTACTCTGGAATTCTTATCTACTAATACGCTCATAGCCGTGTTTTTTTATACGGCAAATCTATTGAATATTTCGTTTGGGAAATCTTTGCAGAAAATCAGTTCTTTGTTTTTAAAAATTTACTGTAATAGCTATTCAGATGGTTTTCACCGGCAACTTCAATTATATAAAGTCCAGTGTTAATCAGAATAAAAAAGTTTCAGAAAAATTAAATTAAAGAAAATCAATATAAATTAAATGAAAGAACAAGCTGAGGTGTTCCTCATCCTTCATTTTGGAGAACTAAAATAAAAATAGTTAAAGTCTTAAATTACCCTTATTCCATTATTAACTTTTTAAAATATTCTTTATTGCCAACTGTAACTACCATAACATAAAATCCTTTAACCAAGTTTCCGATTTCAATTGTTGTTTTTCAACTGCGAATAAAATCGTTATGATAACATAATTTATTTTCGATACTAAAAATATTTAAACAACTTGGTTTGTCAATATTTATAGTAAATGAACTCGTTGCAGGGTTTGGATATATTGTGAAGAAATTATTGTTTACAGGTTCATCAATGCCAGTGAATATGGAATTTAATATATTCGAACGGGACTCACTGTAGGAATTCATTCTCAGAATTACATCACAACTTCCTGTTTTTCGCATAACTACTTGATACAAATTGATACCTTGTAATGGATTTACATCCGTATAGCTTAATGCAGAAGCTGGTATTGAATCAATAACAATAAATGGGTTGGTTCCATTACTTCTGTAAATATAAAACGACTGTATAAAGGGTCCTGTTCCTGGAAAGGGATAATTATTCATACCATTATTCCAGCTGAGATTTATTGCATTTGACGAGGCTAATCCTTGTTGTAAAAAATTGTATTTGATCTATAAATACCTCCTTGAGGCGCAATTTGTTGGCCGCATGCATCATATTTTTCCATAATGTATCGCCAATTTCTTAATGCTAGATTCGCTGTGAGGTCAATGTAAAAATTCGCAGAATCTTTCGGGATAAATGTTAAGCTATCATATTGATTTGAAATTTGTTTTCACGAAAAATTAAATATCCGGAGATGTTTGTTGTATCTCCCCTGTCAAAAATAATTTTATTCCTTTGAGTTGCGCTGTCAAGAGTTATTAAACAAACATATTGTTCAATAAAATTAGCGTTTTTGCAAAAGGTACAAATGTGATTATCATTAGGAAATGCAGGATATTCTGCATGAATCATTCTGTAGGATGGTGTTGTTGCACCACAAATTGCCGCATAATAAATTCCCTTTCCATTTGTAATTGGAATGTTATTCGGTTGTGAATTCCCTAAAAATGGCAGACAAGATACAGGTGATGCTAACATTAAATTTGCCAAAGCATTTACGGTATCATTAAAGAGGCCATATAAAGCATATCCTAAACTATCACCCTATCCAAATGGACTTACTGAAATATCCATTGACAAAGAATCACATACGGGGAAATAAAACCATGCTAATCGGTTTGGGTTAAGACATCCATAATTAATTCCCGGTGTTACAGGCCCGTACCTTGAATCATCAAGATGCATAGTGTCTGCTAATGGCGCATTGATTAATTTGAATGCGGTTTCAGAAGTTTGCTGGCAGCTACCTTCAAGTTTAAATAGCAAGAGCAAAGCTATAATGAGGTAAAAAATTTTAATCATTTAAAAAGTTTAGAATGTTTCTATAAAATTAGCATAAAATACTGAAAATAAATTAATTTCGTTAAAAAGTTTTTCAATATTAAAGCCAGCTCTGTTTTATCTCTAATAAATCCTAAATTTGCCTTTCAAAGTTCTCTATGAATTCTCCCCTTCCTTACCAGCCCAAAAACAAAATTCGTATCGTTACAGCAGCCTCGCTTTTTGATGGACATGATGCATCGATCAATATTTTTCGGCGCATTATGCAAAGTAGTGGTGCAGAAGTAATCCATTTAGGCCACGACCGTAGTGTGAATGAAGTAGTGAATTGCGCTATTCAAGAAGATGCCAATGGGATTGCAATAACTTCCTACCAAGGAGGGCATCTCGAATATTTTAAATATATGCTTGATCTTTTAAGGGAACGCGGCTGTGGACATATTCGCATTTTTGGTGGTGGTGGTGGAACCATTTTACCAACTGAAATCAAGGAGCTTCAGGATTATGGTATCACACGCATCTATCATCCCGATGATGGTCGTACGATGGGTTTGCAAGGTATGATTAACGATATGTTGCAGCAATGTGATTATCCTACTGGATTTAATTTAAATGGTGAAGTAAAAAAGATTGGAACAAAGAATCATTATGCACTAGCACGATTAATTTCAGCAGCGGAAAATAATCATGATGAATACCAAAAATTTTCAGCTGAGATTGTAGAGGCCTCTAAAAATAAACTCACTCCTGTATTAGGAATTACAGGAACAGGTGGCTCTGGAAAATCTAGTTTAGTAGATGAATTGGTTCGTCGTTTTTTAATTGACTTTAAAGATAAAACGATGGCGATAATTTCTGTCGATCCATCGAAGCGTAAAACAGGTGGTGCCTTACTTGGTGATCGTATTCGGATGAATTCGATTAACAATGATCGTGTGTACATGCGTTCGCTTGCAACTCGCCAAAGTAATTTAGCACTTTCAAAATATGTTCGTGAAGCAATTGATATTGTTAAAGCGGCAGGCTTTGATTTAATTATTTTAGAGACTTCTGGAATCGGACAAAGTGACACAGAAATCACCGAACATAGCGACATGAGTTTATATGTGATGACTCCAGAATATGGAGCAGCAACACAACTCGAAAAAATCGATATGTTGGATTTTGCAGATATCATTGCGTTAAATAAATTCGATAAACGTGGAGCTTTAGATGCTTTGCGTGATGTAAAAAAACAATACAAACGAAATCATCAATTATGGGATGTTGATGAGGAGAAGTTACCCGTTTTTGGAACGATCGCATCTCAATTTAATGATCCGGGAATGAACCGACTTTATAAAACGGTAATGGATCGCATCGTTGAAAAAACAAAAGCTGATTTAAAATCTACTTTCGAAGTTACCGATGAAATGAGTGAAAAAGTTTTCATCATTCCGCCACAGCGTACACGTTATCTTAGTGAGATATCAGAAAGTAATCGTCAATATGATAAATGGGCAAAAGATCAATCTGCAGTAGCACAAAAACTTTTTGCAATACATACT
>JANXSD010000024.1 GCA_025352785.1 Bacteroidota bacterium | reverse complement strand
ATAAGCACCACTTTTTCCTACGGGTATGTTAAATGTTTTATTTAATGTTGATGCGATAATTTGTGCAAATGGTCCATCGACATAGGAGGCAGAAGAACCGATCGCAGAACTAGCTCCAGCAATACAAGTTACCAAGTTACTAGAAGAAGAGTATAGGACACCATTAGTTAATGCTAATGAATTGGATACATTTATTGAAGAACCTAAACTTACACCAAACGAATTATTAATTGTTAAATTATAAAAGGTAGTAACAGTTGAACCTGAGAGCCAAATTCCTTCAAATCCTTGCAAAATGACATTTGATGTTCTAGGTATGAAAGTACCGTTGTTATTTAATGTATTGATACCATCAAAATTATCCACTAATGTCATGTTCTTTGAATCACCAGTAGTACCAGCTATTGAACGAATATCAAATGTTTTATTAACATCAATGAATAAACTATTCAATTCAAAATCAGCTGTAGAATTATTTGATGTATTTAAAGTAATTGATGCTGCAGGTGAACCAGTAACTATAAAATTAGGTTGTATCACACCAGGATAAGGAACAAAATTAAATACGGATCCATTTGTAGTGCTCGCATTTCCAAATGATACTATTCCCACAGAGGCATTCACAATTCCATTTGAACCACAAATATTAAAATCAGCCCTAGTACTTCCACCTAAAGTTGGTTTTTGAAGTGTCATTGTACCTGTTGTCATTACGAATGAACTTCCAATAACGTCATTAACATTAAATACTTCGTATGATGTTCCCGTAGTACCAGAATTTAATAGTAAACTACCGCCACTTAAATCAACTGAAAAAGGAGAACTTGGAGTACTTGAGCTGTAGGTTATTCCTCCATAAACTTCCATAGAGCCACTAGTAATAATTAATGAAGGAATTGTTACTCCATTTTGCTCATAGCGCAATCCTTGCAATCCTGCTGTAGATCCTACTCGAACTATTCCACCATTTACGATAATTTTTCCTTGCAAAAAAGTATAATTACTTGTAGGTGAGAAGTGCATTATTCCTAGTGGAACTTTAATAATTGCATCTTTTGCTATTGTAAAATTTGTTAAAGTTGGATTTACTAAATAAGTTCCTAAATTATTGTGAATATAAGTTCCATAACTAACAACCAATTGACGAATTGCATTTTCGAAAGCATTCGTTTGTACATCTAAATAATAGCTTGTTGCAGTACTTTTAAACAACGTTACTCTATTTAAATTAAATGTTCCCGTTCCAGAAATAATTGAATTAATTTTAGAGTTGAATGTTAAATTTACAAAATCATTAGGATCAGAATATAAGTCAAGTATTCCATTGTTAACAATGCTACCACTAATAAATAATGAATGTGTTCTGGATGCATTTCCTAAATAACCAAATCGCCCACCATTATTAATGGTAAGGGAGCCTGCTACCGTCATGTTAAAGGATAAAAAGGGTGAAAACTCTATATTTCCTGATGTACCTTGCCCGACAGTAACACTTGCAGAAACGGCATTCATATTCATGTAAACGGTATATCCATCTCCTACAAAAACCACATCTCCCTTTTTAGGAAAGGTTCCTGTATTCGTTGCATTACCGTAAGTAACTGTTGACCATGTTAAAGGGTCGTTCCAGAATCCGCCATTCGTTTTAGAATAGTATGTTACTGCGAAACTTTGCACCCAGCATGCTAGGGAAAGAATTAAAGTAAGCGTTATTACTTTTCGAAATGGCACTAAGAAATTGCTCATAGCACATTAAATTAAACTGTAGTTGGTGAATCAAATATGCTATCATCTAAAAATTAAAAGGAGTGATTAAAAAAACGATCTTACAATTGTAAGATTTTGATTGAAATTCGATAATTTTAAAATTGAATTCCGATATTCAAAAACGCTATATTAACTATCTAATATTTTAATACATAATAGCAAACAAATATCGATTAGAAGATGTGATTAAATAAATATTAATGCAAAAAACCTTACACCAAAGAGGTAAGGTTTTTTATCATTTAAAAATTCATTATTGTTCTATGACTATCATTTTTTGATCAATAAGTAAATTATTATTGGAAATTCTTACTAAATAATTTCCTGGAATTGATGGCATTCCCAATGGAATTTGACTACTGGAATTCAATTCTAAATACTTTATTATAACAACATTTCCTTTCAAATCAAAAATTTGTATTTTATATGCTTCTTTTGTAAGATCATTAAGGAGTATCTTAACATCATCGCTACGACCTGGATTTGGAGCGATGGAAAAAATAGAAGATTTAGCTTCATTAACAACTTGAATATTGGAGAATTCGAATTTACCATCAAGATCAATTTGTTTTAAACGATAATAAACTTTTGATTTGGCTAAATCTGTATCATAAAACTTATAATTTCTTATTTGATTTGAATTACCATTTGCTTTACACTCTCCAATATATTCGAATTCAAAGCCATTAATACTCTTTTGAATTTCGAAACGATCAGCATTTTTTTCACTCGCAGTTGTCCATGACAATGCTATTTTATTCATTTCGTTTTTTGCAATAAAAGAAATTAATTTAACAGGTAAAACATTTGAGCCACCAAATGCATTTCCGAAGGTAAAAATTGTGCTCGGTCTATTAAAGGAGGAGGATGTAATTAATCCTGTTGAATTACTTGTGCCAACGCCACCGGCATCAACCCAATTAGAAGATCCATCATCTCTTGCAATTCTCAAATACTGATAGTCAGTTACACCATCATCCACATCATAATTAAGAGAGATGGATTCAGATACAAGATTCGATGGACCACTTCTATTAACTTGAAAATACCTTACACTTGAAATTTTATCGATACCTGTTGGTAATGTATAATTTAAATTTCTAGGGTTGCTATTAAACAGTTCACCTGAATATGTTACCGCAGACGCTGTACTGTGTGTAACCTCCAATGACATCAACCTATACGAGCCATTTTTACCAATAGGAAAGTAAAGTGTTTGGGGGAAAGTTGAGGTCACTGTTTGGATGAATGGCCCATCGACAAAGGATGTAGACGATCCAACATCACAAGTAGCGCCTGACAGTAACGATACAGGACTTGTGTTGGTAGTAAAGAGAACGCCATTAGTTAACGTTAAATATCCGCTGATATCAACTTCTTGAGCCAACGAGATTCCATAAGCATTATTAATTGTTAAATCGTAAAGTGTTTGAATTTCCGCACCGGAAATTTGCTGCGTTTCACTTCCTTGGAATACCAAATGTGAAGTCCTTGCATTCAATGTGCCATCACTATATAAAGCGTTTATACCGTCAATATTTCCGGTTAAAATTAAAGAACGCGAATCACCAGTAGTACCCGACACTGATCGCAAATCGAAAGTTTTATTTTGATCAATGTATAAACTTAAAGCTTTAATATTAGCTGTTGAATTAGCCGAAGGACATAAAGTAATATTTGCAGCATTAGATCCAGTAACTTTTATGTTTGGCAATGTAATCGATGAAAAAGACGTAAGCGTAAAAATTGATCCTGAGGCAGTATAGTTATTACCGAACGCCACAATTCCACCACCAGAAGAAACAGTACCATTTGTTCCACACACAACAAAATCACTTACTGAATTACCAGTAGTATTTGGAGATTGGATGGTTATTACACCATCATTCATTACAAAAGAACTTCCTGAAACATCATTTATAAACAAAGGCGAATTTGAAGATTTAGTGCTTCCTGAATTTATTAATAAAATTCCACCACTCATATTAAAGTTTAAGGGATCGGATGAAGCACCCGATTTATAAAATATACTTCCATAAACTTCCATTGTTCCCGATTGAATATCTAATTTAGGAATGAATGCACCAATTTTATCATAACGTAATCCAGTAACACCAGTGGCAGAGCCAACTTTAAATGTTCCACCATTTACGATGATAGTACCACTTAAAGTTGTTTCGTCTTGATTTGGTGATAAATTAACAGTGCCTTGTGTTATTTTAACGATAGCATCACTACTAATTATAAACCCAGAAATTGCATTGTTGTTTACATTAAATGTTCCAGTATTATTATGATTATAAGTTCCATAATTTATTACAAAATCACGAATAGCATTTTCAAATCCCGATGATTGTACATCCACAAAAAAAGCTGTTGATGAAATTTTTGTTATGGTAACAGTATTTAAATCAAAAGTTCCTGATCCTGTGACGGTGGTATTAGCATTTCGATTGAAAACAAGATTCACCGCATCATCTGCATCAGCAAACAAATCGAGAGTGCCAGCATTACTTAGATTGGCTCCAATATTTAGCGTATGTGTTCTACTACTATTTCCATTATACCAAAACTTAGCACCACTATTTATAGTAAGTGAATTTAATATTGAAAATGTATAATTAGCACCTTCAGCAAATTCAACTATTCCAGAAGAACCTTGCCC
>JANXSD010000120.1 GCA_025352785.1 Bacteroidota bacterium | reverse complement strand
TTATTTTAAACATCAAATGTAAGAAACATTTTGTATTATACAAAGTGTATTATACAAAATGTATAATACAACATTGAGCACGAATTAAGTTTGAATCTTTCATTCAGGAGATTAGGAGTGAATAATGGAGAATCAGTTAGTTATTATATGGGGTTATTGTCCTATTACACCTAATTTGGAATTTCTATCTTTACTAAGAGTTGGGCTTTCTTGCAGATTTTAACATTCACTATTTGTTGCTTTAATTTCATTATAAGAGATAAACTTGTTTCAATCTGAAATCTATTTTTTTTTGTTTTTACAATATTTCCTGCACTGGCAACCTTAACCATTCAGGTTGAAGAGGTGCTGTCCCAATTAATAATAGAGATATTATTATCCAACATCATTGCAATTAAACCTTGCGTTATCGTAATCAGTTGATGATCTAAAATAACTATCCCAATATCTTCAATGGGGCTCGTTGTGATACCTTCTCTTTTAACAATTTCAGGTAGCTCATTATATTATTCTCAACCGCCAGTAAACAAATTTCCAATTGAGAATTTTTCATTCCCAAATATGCTTGGTTGCCGAAATAAAGAGTGCGTTTTATCATTAAAAAAAATATGATTATGTTTATTTTTTTTCGTTAATTTTCTGAAGTTCTTCAATATCAAGTTTGTCCTTAGTACGCCCAGTATTAATTTTTGTTAAGATCAAATGGTGAAAATCTACAACTGCTACTTTATAATTTTCTATAGGCCATTCAATTCGCTTAGTCCATGCTTCTTCAAAATCAACAAGATTTACTTTCGTTAAGAAATCAATACGCATTGGTTGTACGCCAATGCTTATCATTTGAGGTAAGGAAAAATCAAGTTTATTAATTTCAATTATATCTTCATTACTTCTACCAAGCTTTGCAAAAACTTTCAAGAGCCGTAACTTATTTTCATTGGTAGGCTTTATCCAAAAATCAATATCGCCTGTATATCGTCCATACCCATAATAATTTACAGCGTAACCACCAATTAGTAAAAATGAAACATTGTTTTCGATTAATTGAACTATTACTTCTTTAAATAAGGGGGCCAATATTTTCATTCGCTTTTATTGATAATAATTTTAGAATTATAGAATTTTCTTTCTAACTCCATTAAATCTTCCTCACTATGTGTGATACTGATAAGTTTTTGTAAATATTCCATCCGCTGATCAAATGTCATATTACGAGTAAATTCTCGATCTTGCTCTTCAAGTGCTTGGGATGTTGTAATTTGAATAGGTAAACTGTAATTAGGCTGGAGCTCATTAGCTTCCATATCACTTTTTTCATTTGACATATTAGTGCGATTTAGGTTAATCCCCATCATATTTTTCTAATAATAAAGATACAGAAATTAATGATAAAAGATCATTCAATTTACGATAAGTAAATTACTAATCTTTCAAATAATACCATTTATACAAATAATTAATAAAACTTCCAAGCCAACTAAATTAGCTCTAGTAACGATTAGAATATCCTCAATGGTTATAGTTGTGCCCCCCTCACTTTTCATTATTTCAGGTAAATCATATTGTCTCCAACAGTAGGCAAACGAATTTCCAATTGAGAATTTTTCATCCCCCAAATAGGCTGGGTTTCCGAAATATAAAATTCTTTTGATCATTTTCAGAAAATAAATATCGAATAATTTATAAAAAGAAATTGTCACAATACATTTATCGAACTAATGGTATTTACCTTTTCATTCATCACTTTTTATAATTTTCCCTAAATGATTAATTCTAATCTTAACAATATTTGAAATAGGAGGAAGACTTCTAATATTCTTCCAAGTCACTTCTCTTAATTGTTGGCTATCATTTAAAGTTGACTCTAAATGATGCCTAAACATATAATTCTTTGTAGACAACTTTTGAACTCTAAACAAATTCGGGCTAATTAAATAATAATTATTGGGATTATACAAATCGATTTCATTAGGATTGAACCCAGTTTTTACATTAGGGAAAACAAAACATTCATTTGATTTCATTGTAAATAAAAACACCCAACCTAGTTCTTCATTAAATGACATATTTACAACTGGCAATCCTTGTTTTGTTCTTTCAACAGCTTCAAAAAACGAAACAACATTTTCTTGCAAATTACCATTTCCATCTATATAAATTGCAACATGATGATTATTTCCAGTATTAACAAAATCAACTGGAATTGAATTTCCATCTTTACCTAATAAAAGATTTCCATTATGATCTCTTTTATCACGAAGAGAAACGGCATTGCTTATTCCTTCAATAGAAACACGTTTAATAACAATCCCTCTCTCTTTGTTTAGCCAAATTGGATTTTCGGCAAGGTTAGAAAAAGCAGCTTTCGCATCATTTTTGAAATAAATTAAACGTTCATTTAAAATACTTTTGATTTTAGGATCGATAACCTTTTCAATTTTTAAATCAGGAGTAATATCCTTTCGAATAGTGTAAACTGTTTCCCAACTAACAATTTTTACTTTATCTGGAATTTTATAAGAGTGATGTTCATCTATAAAAATAGGATTTTTATCAATCGAATTCTTTCCTGTAAATGCTTTTTTAGGGTCATTATCAAATTCAAATAATCTTTTTAATAATGCCTCACGAATATTTTTTTTCGAAACTTTATTAATCAATTCAATATCAAATGAAGCATTAACTTTAAGTTCAATTGTTTGATAACGCTTCATACTACCATAAATGGTCTCTTGATGCAATTGACCTCTAGGGGTCAACTCAATCTTAGTTCTTTCAGAACCATTAACCTTAAATTTATGAGTGTTTTTAGTAACTACTTTGTTGTTTGCCTTAAAAGAAATCAAAGTATTCTCTAATTGTTTCTTTGCTTCTGCTCTAAAATCATCCAATGGAATTGGTGGCTTAAAACGCAATCGTCCATTTTTATCCCTATACAATTCTTTTTGTTCAATTCCATATATACTCCCACTTTTATCACTACGGGCATTCATATTATTTAAAAATTGAACATGACTTCGTTTTGTAAAAGCTACAGTAATTGCGTCCATTGCATGATGCCTATGATCATTTCTTTTAGTCCAATCTTTTATTCTTCTAATTATATTGCCATCTCTATTAGTAAATTCTTCTGTCAAACCTAATGCTTTATATTTATCCCAATTGAGCTCTTGCATTATATCAATTAATTGCCAGTCTTCTCGAAGTCTATTAGTAACACTTCCTGTAGTCGTATTTACTTCTTTACAAATATCACTTAGCATTTCTCTTGCCTTTTTTGCTATGTACTGAGTATCGCGTAATTCACGATCGATGAAACCACTTGGAATTTTAGATTCAGGCATTAATAATTTATCTCGTTTTGTTTTACTTATCCTTATATCTGTACTTTTTAAATCTAAGCTATTGCCTTCACCCTCTCCTTCAGCTTTGGCTTTTTTAAATAAAAATAAATCTTCAACTCTTTTTTCGAAATTCAAAAGTTCATCTTCACCATATTTCCATTTCACAAAATCATGAGCCGTCATATCTGCCTTTTCTACATTAATTGACCTCAATTCTAACGTTTTATTAGAAAAGGAATCATCGAATAGTTTTGCCTTTGGCAAAACATGCTCAATATCAAATTTTTTAGAAAACAATTCTTCTGGAGAAATATATGTATTCGAATAAAGAGTTTTATATCCAACACGTTTTAACTCAAGATATAATTTGTATCGTATCAAATCATTTCGACTAACATTTTTTATCCCATATTCTGATTGCAAAATTTTACGATATTTTTCATGATCGGACGTTGACTTTGTTATGGCATCTGTCATTTTCTCCCTTTCTTCTGAACTCTTTTTTAACTCTCGAGCTAGTTCTAACCTAATTTCATCTGGTTTACCGTACTCTGCAATTACCGCATTAACGACATTTATAGATTGATTAAGTATTTTTTCCACTATAGGATTTCGCAAACTATTTTTTGGAAGTAAATCTA
>JANXSD010000079.1 GCA_025352785.1 Bacteroidota bacterium | reverse complement strand
ATATTTTGCAAATACAGTAAGCAAATATGGCGATGAACAAACAATATCAAAATATGTTAGTGAACAAGGAACGGAGAAGGAATATAGAATCTTACACAAAGAAAAACAGTTAAGATTGTTTTAGACAATCAAAAGGATACCACGCTGCTCTGCGGCGGGGAGCTTCATTGAAAAGATGTTTATAAATGTGCATTTTTCTGTTGCGACAATTGACGGTAGAATAAGAAGATAAGTTAATTCGCCACGCTACTTTTGTCATACTTTTTGTGCCGACACGCATTTAGCACATTTGCCTCCTCGTTCCTACGGAGGCAAAAGAGCATATAGGAATCTCCCAATAGTTGTTTGCAAAAATTTCTAAAATCTAATACATCAAAACCCATTAGTTAGCTAAGAAGCCACTAACTTTGTACTTCCTAAAATATCCCTATAAATGAATAACTTCTTAAAGCATTTTGCCTATGTGGCTGCCTTAATTATTAGTGTATCATGCAACCAATCAAAACCAACACCCGAACAAAAACCAATACCACAACCAACACAAGTTTCAGCTTCTACCATTAAAGTGGATATTAACTTGTTCGCTTCTCCAAATGACACCACTTGCGGTATGCCATTATCAGCTGGAATCGCTGACACCGTCACCGTGAAAGGAAAGCTCTATGGATTTTGTAGTTCAAGTTGTAAAGAAGAATTTCTGGCCTACCAACCCAAAAAATAATGAAAATAACAAAATATCAAGTGATGTTGGCAGGTAGTTTACTACTTATCGTACTTGTTTTTATTATTGCTGCCACGATGAAACGCAAAAGTGAAGTAACAGATGTATTGCCGATTTTCGGAATGGATGATAGTACTTTGAAGCCTCCTGTTGTAAAAGATTTTAGTTTGACAAATCAATCTGGAATTACTATCACACAAAATGATGTAAAGAATCATATCTATGTAACGAATTTCTTTTTTGCAAAATGTCAAGGAATTTGTCCGGCCATGAACAAACAAATGTCACGCGTTTATGAATATTATCGTGGTAACAAAGAAATTTTATTCCTTA
This sequence comes from Bacteroidota bacterium, assembly GCA_025352785.1. Lineage (GTDB taxonomy): Bacteria > Bacteroidota > Bacteroidia > AKYH767-A > OLB10 > JANXSD01. Next base: position 17,104 of record JANXSD010000079.1, on the reverse strand, counting down.
GTCATTCTGTAAAACCAGATGACGATTCCATTGCTGCTTTGAAAGAATATGCAAAACTTTATAACGCTGATCCATCCCAATGGTGGTTTTTAACTGGCGATAAAAAACAGATCTATAATCTTGCGCGTTATTCTTATATGGCGAGTCTCTCCGAAGGTAATGGTGGACCTGATGATTTCGTTCACACGCAAATGTTAACGCTTGTTGATAAGGATAAACATCTTCGAGGTTTTTATGATGGACTTGATTCCTCAGAAGTCACTAAACTCATTGCTGATATTCAAATTTTATTAAAAGAGTATCAATAATTTTTCTTGAATAGGATTTTGTTTTGAACAGGATTGAAAGGATTAATTATGATTAACAGGATTTTTTTTCTTGAGCGGAATTTAAATTAGACTCCTAAAATTATTTTTCTGTTATCAATCAAATTCCACTCTTTTGGAGGGGCTCGAGGAAGTCTAAGAACTGGATTGAAATTATTAAGCAAACCAGTTCTCTTCAGCGTGATTTAATTCGTAATTTTTATCCCGATAGGTATCGGGACGTAATTTTTAATTTTTTCAATAAAGTATATTAACATTCCATTGTAGATAATAAAATCCTTCACCACTCTTATTTACAAAATCGGGAACTAGCTTTGAACAACACTCAGGCTAATGAAAAGAGTAGTAAGTTCTTCTATAATTTCCGTCGTGATCCTTTTGATGATCGCAGGAGGTTTCTTCTACTACCAGTACTATCGAGGAACTAATGCAACAGAATTAGAAACAGTTCCAGCTGATGTGGCATGGTTACTATCCTGCGATCCTTCTGGTGGAGAACTTCAACAATTAGCAAAAACAGGGTTCTTTGATGGTCATGATAGTATACCAGTTTTAAAGTCATGGTATAATTCCTTAATCAGTTTTGATTCTTTAGTAGCAAATACATTGGAATTCAAAAAACAATTTGCACAACATCCACTTGTTGTTTCCGGGCATGTTACTGGGCCAGGAAGTTTTAGTTTGCTGTTTATAACAAAACTTAGTGGCACTAATCCTGATGGGCTTGCAAGCAATTTAACAGTGAAATTATTGGGAGCAAGTACACAATCCCAAACTAGAAGTTATAATGGTATCGACATTCGTGAAGTAAGTTTTGGAAATAGCAATCAAGTTTTTGCATGGGCTGTTACCAAAGGGATTTTTGTAGGAAGTTTCACACCTTATCTCGTTGAAGATGCAATACGTCAGCAACGTTCTGGGAAAGCACCATCTCCCGCTACGCGTCTGCAAAATTTTATGGATGGAAAGGAGAAAGGATTGTTGGCAGCAATTCGTTATTCAGGATTTCAGCGTTGGGTAAATACGCAAATCAATCCAAATGCTGGAATAGTACTTTCTCCTCTTCAACGTGTAGGTGACTGGACAATCGCAAAACTTGAACTACATCCCAATCTGATATCATTTAGTGGCACAACAACATTGAATGATAGTCTTGAATTTATTTCTTTATTCAAAAATCAACAACCTATTACTAGTAAAATTGTTGGAATGCTTCCTTCACGAACTGCTGCAGCCATCATCTGGGGGTTTTCTGACTCACAACGTTTCATTGATGACTTAGGCCTGTATCTTAAAAGGCAAGATGGAAATCAAGTAGCTACTTCTGGCGATAGAAATACAATTTTAAAATATTTTAAACCTTGGATAGGGAAGGAGGTAGCCTTATTAGTTACACAACCCGCTTCAATCAATTCTGATAATCATTACTTCGCATTGATAAATATTGCGAATGAAAATACTTGTAAAATATCATTGAGCGAATTCGCTACCAATTTAAAGTTGGCAGATAAATCGGCAGAAGGAGAAGAATCATATAATGGATACGTAATTCGTTATCTCCCATTGCAAGGTATTTTATCTTCTTTATTCGGTCCATTGTTCAATCGCATAAATCGATTTTATTATACTATCGTCGATCATCATCTTGTTGTTGCAAATCAAGCATCAGCACTTAGAGGATTCATTAACGATATTAAAACAAAAAACTTGCTGAGTTTAGATGAGCGCTATCATGCAATGGAAAATAATATTCCTAAGCAGAGCAATCTGTTTTTCTATTGCAGTATTCCGCAATCAGAACTAATCTTTAGAGCTGTTGCAGTTCCTCAATGGGTTAACTGGTTAGCAAAATATGGCTCCACACTTAAGGGTTGGAATGGGTTAACTTTTTCTATTGCGAATCAACAAGGAGTTTATAGTAGTTCTGGATGTTTAAGTTATTTTAATTCTGGAATTAGAGGTCCGCATTTGATGTGGAATACTAAATTAGATACCACAATAAGCAATGGTCCATTTATCCCTGGAATATTGAATAAAATTGTTTTGGTGCAAGATGTGAAACAACAACTTTATGCAATCGATCAAGAAGGAAATATCAGATGGAAGAAAAAATTGGATAGTAATGTGAAAGGTGAAATTAATGCACTTGATTATTACCAAAATGGAACGGAGCAATATCTTTTCAGCACTTCTTCTTTTATTTATATGATCGATTCTTCAGGTAACAACGTAGGAAATTATCCGATACGATTACCAGCAGGAACATCGAATGGCTTATCATTAATAAATTTTGATTCGACAGCAAATGGCAAAAGATTTTATGTTGCTTGTACCAACTTAAGGTTATACGGATATGAAATAAATGGAAAGCCATTAATTGGATTTACCACCGTTAAGTTACCCGATATTATTACACAACCCATTCGATTAGTGCATTCGGGGAATGAACAATATTTAAGTTTAATAGATCAAAATGGAACATGTTTTTTTCTTGATAGAGCTGGTAATAGAAAGTTTACGTTAAAAGAAAAACTTTCCACAACAAATAAAACTATTTTTCTTCCTTCTTCCGACTCCTCCGCTTTATTTAAATGGCTTAGTGATTCGGGAAGAATTAAAGTAGCGAATGCTGATGGAAGTGTTACTGTAGAGATTAAATTAGATGGTGATAGTATTAATGCTACGATACCATTCGATGTAAATGGGGATAATCAACCAGATTGGATTAGTACTGGCGCATCAGGTTTGCAAGCAGAATCATCTGATAAAATAGTATTATACCGTTTTCGATCAGAAGGAACACCCAGTAATCCTCTTGTTTTTATCAGTGGAGGTAAAAGTTATTTTTCCTTCGTGAGCAAAACAGCTGGGAAATTCTATCTTCTTAATAGAGATGGAACTTCATGTGAAGGATTTCCTCAACAAGCAATGGATAGTCCTCTCCTCTATAAATCAGCATCCGACGGCATTGGCTTGATCGTAAAATACGATGATCATAGCATCGGATATTACCAAGTGGAATAAAATCATCTAAATTGTAACGGATGTTAATGTAAAATAACTTATATTTGTTTAATGCAGTAACACTTGCTGTACTCTTCCTCATCGTCTTCTTTCTTAAATCTTATGAGCAGAATATCGTTCTTCTATGACCGCCCTTCGGTGTATAAGGTTACGCTGAAGGCACTTGAAAGAAGGGAATTCACAATTATCGAAGCTGATGAATCAAAAGGCTTAATTAAGGCGGCTTCCAAAGGGAAAATTCTTAAACCAACGATTAATATTGAGTTACAAATAAAAACAATTGCCAATAATCAAACCGCTTTAGATATTCATTCGAAAATTAAAAAGACATGGCTCACACCAGATGGATTTGAAGCAAAAGCAGAAAGTAAATTCATTAACACACTTTATAAGTGCTTCGAAAATATTTAATTTTTCTAAAGAATTTTTTTTACTTATTACGATAACAATTCTTCAAAAATTATTTCATAACTTTTCATATCGTTAATATAAAATAGTGAATCCATTTTAATTTGTAATATATTTTGGCAATAACTATTGTAAGAATTCATTAAATGAAACTACGATTTTTGAACTTCACAATTGTGAATGAAAAATAATAGAATCCTTCTTTCTTGGATAACAATGTAGTGGGCGCTAGAACACCCACTTGTGCGGTCGGGCAAAATTAAATGTGCTGCAATTAAGGTCGGCTTTGTGTTGTCATTGAAGCTCTTATTATAAAAGGCTCCCATTCAAAAAAATAATTTCTATACTATTTTATGTTGTTAGCGTTTTATAATTTTTGAACTTAAATGGCAATAGTTTACTAAATAATTATTAGTGGTATTAGGATAGTTTCTTTATTGAAGAAATCTTGCTTTCAAATTACAAACCACCAAACACCAGCTAGCACTCACAAAAAAACCGCCCTTGTGAGGCGGTTTTTTTGTGAAATAAATTATAGCTATTTGGTATTATTCTATAGCGAAATCAACTCTACGATTCATCGCATTTAATTTGCTAGCCATTGGATCAGTTTCACCTTTCGATTCAGTACTAATTCTTGATGCGTCGATACCATATTGTTTTACCAAATGATTCTTAACGGAATCAGCACGTTTCTGTCCTAGTTTATTATTTTCATCAGCTGCACCTTTTATATCGCAATTTCCTGATACTTTAATTTTTAAAGAAGGATTTGTTTTCATCACTTTTGCGATCACTAACAAACGATCATTGTAAATAGATTTTATGGTTGAAGAACCTAAGTCGAAGAATACAGAAGGAAGATATCCCGTTCCATTTTTACCATTTGCTCCATTTCCTCCATTAGCAGCACCTTTTCCATCAGCACCACCATAAACTGCATCCTTACCAAATTCACCTGGCTTAGCTAATGTAATACCTTGAAAATTTACTAGTGATCCTTGAGGAGTGTTCGGCTCAAGATCGCGACTATCAACTACTCCGTCAGCATCCGTATCTGTTTCTTGGCCATTTGCATCCACTTTCGCACCTTTCATTGTAAATGGATCAACATCTTTATTATCAGGAACGCCATCACCATCGGTATCTACTAACGTACCATCGCCATAAACCTTCGAACCTTCTGGAGTACTATTATCTTTATCAAATAGATCCGAAACGCCATCCTTATCTTTATCTCCTGAGATGATGTCTATTTTTTCTTTCATATCAGCAAGGTCATTGTAAACAACTTCCATTGGATTCACCCATTCCATTGCTTTATTCTTCTTGCCAAAAGTATAATTGATTCCCAAGTTCAACATCAAGTAACTATCGTAAGAAGAATATGTTTTTACCGTAGCATCCACATTATCAGTAAATGTTTTACGATATTCTAAGGCAACCCCAACATCAAACTTCTTGATTTTGTATTTAAATCCTAAACTTAAAGGAAGCATAAGTTCTGTTGTGTTTCCTGATTTACGCAGTGTATTGCCAGTTACATCATCAGTAACTTTTGCATCGAAATTGAAAAACCCAAGACCTAAAGTACCAACCATGTGGAAATTCTTATTTCTATTTAGGAAACTAATATTCCCAAAATTATATGTCATCTCCAATGATCCTTCCATTAATGGAGATTTGAAGGACTCGTCGTATTGCTTTGCCCCACCGCCAGAGCCTGGAAATTGTATTGGCAAAAATGAAATGGTATCGAGATAATCTCTGTCATTACCAGAAAATTTTGAAGCCATTCCGCGTACCCGCAATCCTATAGAATGACTTACTTGATAATGAACTTGTAAGCCATAAGATGGATTTAATTTCGCATCTTTTATAAATCGACTGTTGTTTTGATCTCCTTTAAGCAAATCGCCAAGCAGGTGGCTTGCTCCAAAGCTAATTCCGACCGACCAGCGATCAAATTCATTAGGTTTAGGAAGGCCGTAATTGTTGGTTGTAGCAGGTGTTTGAGCAATTACCCCACTACCGAAAACGATGAATAGAAGGATAAGGGAATGCCTGATTTTTGTTGACATGGTGTTTTTAATCAATGGTTTGAACGTGCAATGATAACTAAACTAGATTAATTGTCGAAACATCTACCTGCAAAATTATATTATGCTTTGATAAAATGTACTCCTTTCGGGTGATTTTTACCTGCTAATTCAGCCAAAAATACTAATTGTTGGGCATCATCAACAAAATTAAGTTCATCACTTTCAATAATTAGAATTCTCTCGTGTTTTAGCGTTTGTAGATGATTCAAATATTGGTTTGATACCTTATCAAGGTAACTGGCAGGAATACTTTTTTCATATTCCCGACCTCTTTTTTCGATATTCATTAACAATTGATTAGTACTCTTTTTTAAATAAATCACTAATTCCGGACGAATCAATGAATCTTTAATCATCGAATAGAAACGTTCAAATAAACCGAGTTCATGTTTGCTAAGGTTTATCTGTGCAAACAAGAGTGATTTCTCAAATATATAATCACTAATTAATAATTTTCCATTTGCTTTTGCAGATTCTTGAGCATGCTTCAACTGCTGATATCTTTCAGCTAAAAACGACATCTCTAATGGAAAGGCAAAACGTTCTGGATTTTCATAAAATTGTGGAAGGAATGTATTCTCAGCAAATTCTTCAAGCACTAAATCTGTATGAAAGCGGTTGCTAAATATTCTTGCTAAGGAAGTTTTTCCAGCACCAATATTTCCTTCAATTGAAACGTAAGAATAGGGTAGTAATTCGCTCATACAATATTTTTATAAACTAATACTTCTCCATGGTCATCACAGTTCTTAAGTAAAGTTTTTTGATTTACGCCTAATACTGGATGGTTGAAATCTGGATAAATCTCAGAAATTGGTAAAAGCACAAATCGTCGCTTCGCAATTCCACTATGCGGCAAAGTTAATCGCTCCTCTCGAATAATGATTTGTCCAAAATAAAGTAAATCCAAATCTATACTTCTTGGTCCCCATTTCTCACCCCTCTTTCTCCCCATTAATTGTTCGATAGCCAAAAGTTTGTCCATCAATTTTAATGGTTCTAAGTTGGAATAAACACCAAACACCTGATTCAGAAAATTAGGTTGATCTGTTTTCCCCCAAGGAGCAGCTTGGTAAACATTTGAAATACGATCCATTTCTCCGATCTCATGGCAAACAAAATTTAACGCTTTTGTAAGATAAGATAATCGATCTCCGAGGTTGCTGCCACTACTTATAATTGCTAATTCCATGAAGTTGCAAAAGTATGATTCATGAACGTAGGACTTCTAGAAATTGAAAATAAGTTCTTAAAATTTTTCTCTAACAATCCTAAAACGAAATAGCTTTGCTTCAATTTTAGAATATAAAAACATGATTCATCAAGAACTCTTTTCATATCTCGAAGCATCGGCAGTTACATTATTAAAATGTAGTAGATAATATTCAAAATTAATAAATAAAAAACAAAAATAATGCTTCAAAATTCCGTTTCGATAAAATATTCCATTCTTTAAATGGATTTAATTTCGATCAATGCGTGTTTCATTAATAGTACTATATGGAGATAAATCTTAGCATATTTGTGCAAATTCTTCGTTATACCCTTAATGAGCACTTACAAGATGGAAAGAAAATTATGGAGATATATTTCGTTAGGAGTTTTTATTGCTCTTAGTTTTTCATCGTTCGCACAAAAGCAGTCCTTATGTCCTGAATCGTCGGTTAAAAAGTCAAACCACTATTTGGAAGACGCAAAAGATGCTAAGAAATCTCGAAAGCCTTTCACACAAATTGTTGAACTTGTAAATAAATCATTAGTGGAAGATTCCGCTAATGGGCAAGCTTATAAATTCTTAGCGGAAACAGCTTATGCTGCTCACGAAGGCAAAGCAATGTCAATAGCCTATATTAAACTAATTGAACTTTGCCCGGATGCTACCGCCGATGCCTATTATCGTTTGGCAAATTATCAATACGAAACAAAAGAATTTGCAGAAGCAATCAAAAATTTTCAAAGCTTTTTAGATTTCAATAAAGTAAATGAAGAAAATGCACTTGATGCGAATCAAAAAATCACTCGTGCCAATTTAATGATGCATCCTGTACCTTTCAATCCTATTCCATTAAAAAATGTATCTACAGGAGAGCCTGAATATTTAGCTATCATTTCACCAGATCAAGACTTTTGTTTTTTCACTCGTCGTTTTGAAGAAACAAAACGGGGCGCATTAACATCTATGAGTGTGGAGAAATTTATGATGAGTAAAAAAGTAAATGATGAATTTGATGGAGGTCAACCAATGCCATTTCCATTTAATAAAAGCGGAAATAACAATGAAGGAGGCGCAAGTATTTCAATCGATAATAAACATTTATTTTTTACAGTAAACAAAAACGGTAACTTCGATATTTATACGAGTGATGAATCAAATGGAAAATGGTCCGAGCCACGAAGTTTAAGTGATTTAGTGAATGATAAAAAATTATGGGACAGTCAACCTAGCGTATCTCCTGATGGTAAGAAAATTTATTTTGCAAGCTTTAGAGATTCAATAAATGAAACGAGTGATATTTATCTAACACAAAAAGATGAAAATGGAAATTGGGGTAAACCTTATTTATTAGGTTCCCAAATTAATACGAAAGGAAACGAACGCACACCATTTATTCATCCCGACAATAAAACATTTTATTTTAGCAGTGACAATCTTCCAGGTATGGGCGGATTTGATATTTACATGTGCAAAATGAATAATGATGGGTCATTTAGTGATCCTATAAATTTAGGTTACCCTATTAATACGGAAGGCAATGAAGTAGGATTTTTCGTGAGCACGGATGGTAAGAAAGGCTATTTTGCCTCTGACCATTTAAGGGGTCCCGGAGGCTATGATATCTTTGAATTTGAATTACCAGAGAAGGCAAGGCCAGAGCGCGTACTTTTCCTCAAAGGAGATTTAAAAGATGATGATAATAAAACATTTTCAGATGTGAAAATAGAATTGAAAAATTCACTTACCAAAGAAATTATTGATGTAGGTTATGATACACTAAGTGGTAAATATGCTTCTGTAGTTTTATTTAATGAAGATTATATCATGACCGTAAAGAAAAAAGGATTTGCTTTTAACTCTACTTATTTTTCAAAAGATGATACTTCTTTGGTTGCTACTCAAAAAGTAAATGTTAAACTAAAAAAGATAGAAGTGGGTCAAGCATATCCACTAAACAATATTCATTTTAGTAGTAGCTCTTCCAACTTAAATGATCAAGATAAAAATATTATTACTGATTTTGCAGATTACTTAAAAGAGAACGATCAAATTAAATTAGCGATCAACGGTTTTACAGATAATGCCGGAAATCCACTTGAAAACCTAACCTTATCAGAACAACGTGCGAAGGCTGTCTTCGAGTTTCTTGCATCATGTGGTATTGATCGTAGTAGATTGTCTTATCAAGGGTTTGGTGAAAAAAAACCACTAGCTTCAAATGAAACAGAACAAGGTAAGGCACAAAATCGTAGAACAGAATTTTTAATTATTTCTAAATAATGAGGACGTTACTGAAGCAATTTATTTTTACTTATAAAGAAGTAGGTTTTCGTTTACCATCTCTGAAAAAGACTTGTTGTAAATGTTTTTCAGTAAAAGTTACAACAGATACACCACAAATAACAAAACAAAAAGTCATAGCATAAATAGTAAATTCTGTTGATATAAATAATTGGCCACCCAATAGGAGAAAAACCAAAAAGATAGTTGCAAAATACATCAAGCATCTACCAGCAAAAACATTCGCTTCTAGCCAAGTATCTTCATTTCTTCTGCTTCTATTAGTCCTGTAAGCGAATACATTATTTAATGGACCTGGATCGTTATGGATTTTCAATCCAAACGAAAAAATAGCTAGGACGAAAATCGCACCACTAAGCATATAAAAGTTCATAAAAACAGTAATTTAGAATAGTTTATAAAAGTACAACAATTTTTGATATTCAATAAAAAAACAATAAAATTGAATCTATTTAAACACATCAAACATTGCTTTTGTTTCCGAATCACTTAAAAAAACATAGTCATTGGGAACAATAAATAGGCTGTCCTCTACTTTTTCCGTGTACACCTTTTCGGCTATCAAATGCATTTCCATTTGTCCGGTTTTCATATTAAATTCCATTGGAAATCCTTTAACACCTTTAAAACTTTCGTTCCAACTATTATTTCCATTAATTTCGTTAGTAAACCATATATCAAGTTCACCATCTTCGGTATTAATTATTGCCTTTTTACAATGATAACCCGCTATATCTTTGACCTCTGACGTTAATGTAACTTTTGATTTATTGGGATTTGAATTAGCATTCTTCGCCAAATCGACCATTTGTTTTTTAATTGCAGTCTTCTTGCCTAAAATATCCATGAGAATAACCATATTTTTGTTATCAATAATGGTACTCATATTCATCCCCATCGCCATTTTCATATCAAAACGACTTTGATCATTTTTAAACCAAATCACCGTATGATTAGGCAACATCGATAAACTTTCTTTGGGTAATTCTGAATTAGGATAGGAAACATTAAAATCAACTTTTCCCTCCTTTATTTGAGAGAAAACAAAAGAAGATTTTAATAGTACAAGCAATAAAAGAACAATACCCTGACGCTTCATTTGATTTTATTTGATTTGAGGTAAAATTACATAAACCAATAATAAAAACTGTAATTTTGCGCCAATAAAAAATAAAAAATGGAGAATAACATACGTGTCCAGGACATTCAAATTGTTCAGGAGCAACAACGATTTATGGTGAAAGTATATGGCTGGATGGCCTTTGCTTTAGCCACAACAGGAATTGTAGCAACATCTGTAGCAAGCTCACAGAGTATGCTTGAAATGATCATTGGAAACAAAATGATATTTTTTGGATTATTTATCGTTCAAATATTGATGGTTGGCGCACTTTCTATTTGGGTACAAAAACTTTCATCGCTGGCAGTAATGGGAATATTTGTAGCTTATGCAGCCTTAACAGGACTAACTTTCTCCTTTATTTTTCTAATATACACTTCAGAATCTATTGCCAGCACCTTTTTTATCACGGCAGGAACATTTGCGGTAATGAGTTTCTTTGGATTATTTACGGGAACGGATCTTACCAAATTTGGAAGTATCATGATGATGGGATTAATCGGATTAGTGATCGCTTCACTTGTAAATATGTTTATGCAAAATGAGACCATTTACTGGATCACAACTTATGCTGGTGTATTGATATTTACAGGTCTTATCGCTTATGACACACAACGCATTAAAGACATGCATTTAGCTGGTGCTGATGGGACAGAAGAAGGCAAGAAATTAGCAGTGATGGGAGCATTAAAACTCTATCTCGATTTCATCAATTTATTTCTGATGTTGTTAAGATTATTTGGCAGAAGGAAATAATATCTTAAAACAACAATGCGCTGACTGTAAGTTAAAAAACAGTTAGCGCATTGTTGTTTTGTAATGTTTTTTTAATAATTTTATTTTGCAAAAAAATATAAAATGGAAACTTGGGGATTTGGAAATTTTGAAAATGATAGTGCAATCGACTGGTTAATGGATTTTGCTGAAGAACCTTCTTTGGAAAAAATTCGCTCAGCTTTTAATATGATAGAAGATAGCGAAGGAATGGCTGAATCATTAGATTGCGAAGAAGCACTTGTGGCAGCTGAAGTAGTTGCACTTTTATGCGGCGCAACATCTGGAGAATTTCCTGAAGAAGAGTTGGAACTTATTAATAATTCTGGCTTCAAATGCGCTGCAGATTTAACCGAAAGTGCGATAGAGATTATTCAAAAGATAAAACAAAATTCGGAGCTGAAAGAATTATGGGAAGAAAGTGATGAAACGGAACAATGGCTAGAAGAAGTGAATGAATTAGAACAACGTTTGGTTGCAATACGCAGGTAAATTAACTCTAATTTAATTCAATTAATATGAAAATATTTCATTTGAAATTTAATTAGAGCTAGAAAATCTTTATCCCAGTAAAATTTACTACTATTGAAAGAAATTAAAAGCCCAATCTTAAAAAATGGAAAAGATCCTATTTCAATTTACCTCTCCTTTCATAAAGATGAATCGATTTCTTTTATTCTTGCTGATTGCTTGTCCAATTTCAATTGGTATCTATTCGCCAGGAAATGACTCCATGGCAATTGCTAATAGTATTCTGAAAAGTGTTGGAGGTTTCTTCTTACTAAGTTGGTGTATTGGAATTTCATTAACATCTAAAGCACAACTACAAAGAAATAATATTAATCTGAATGAATTTAATTATTTAATTGCTGCTACTATAATATTATTAGCTAGTCAAATGGTTTTACTTTTTACTGGCAATCACTCGGAGCAATATAATGTTGGTATTATTAAATTTTCAAAGCCCTCAAATATAATTCCACCATTACTTTCTACTTTTGCATTTATTTTTATCATTATTACTTCAGCAAAAGCGCTAGTGAGTGCGGAGCAAAAAAAGGAAGTAACTTTTAGAGAATATTTTAAAACATTCCTCTTAATTGTATTTTCTGTTTTCGGTCTGTGGAGTGTCCAACCAAGAATTCAAAAAATATCGAATTAATAAGAAGTATCATTAAAATTAATTTTCTGGATTTCATAATTCGTATTTCTAAAACTCACCTCCTACTTTTCATCATACCACCAATGCGGTTTGGGCAATTCAAGTCCGAAATAAACAGAGATTAATCGCAAACCAACTATTGTTGAAAATGCGATTGTTGTACTGATAAGCGGTGGCAATTCAAGTTCAACGCATCCAATAAAAGTCCAGCATCCTGCAAAAGCAGCAACGGCGTATAATCCTCCTGGACGAAAAATTAATGGTATCTCATTAACAACAAGATCTCGAAAAACACCACCAGCCACTTACATAATTACTCCAATTAGTGATGCTGGCAAAAATGGAATCCCTACATTCAAACAGGAAATGTCATCATTTCATCTGAATTGGAATCGAATGGTCAATTCGAAATAAATGTATATGATGCAGCAGGTAAGTAAGTAATATCAGGAAAATTTTCTCGTAATCGATCATTCGAAGAAGTTCAAATTGATGTTTCAAAATGGCATTCTGGTCTCTATTTCTTTTTTATTAATGACGGAAAAGATACATTTAGTCAAAAAATATTAATTCCTTAATTGAATTCTTTGAGAAGAATTTTTATTCTCAAAGAATTCAATTAAGGAATGGTGCAAAAAACATAGTTCGTAAGTCTCTAGTTAATTAGTTTTCTTCACAAATAAAATTGAACTAGAATTGTTTTTCATGATCATGTTGCAAAAACAGGTAATAATTTGTTTTACATTGAAATGGTTATTTATAATTTCGTCAAACTAACTATTGTCCTTTAGTAATACGAATTACTTTTAAAGTACCTCTGGAAGATTTAATTTGTGCTAAATAAATTCCTGCCTGCCATTTAGCACCCATTTCAATGATGCCTGCATTTGATTTCAATGAATGGGATTCTATTTGTCGTCCTTGAAGGTCCGTAATTAGAAGAGTACAACCTTCCGAAACTTGTTTCAAATCATAATTAATTTTAACCGTATTGTTGAAAGGATTAGGAGTCGCTATCAAATTAAGTTGTGCCGAAGTGTTCTCATCTATTCCTACAAATTCAACTACTTCAAATTTATCTAATCCTGCTTCTACCACATTGAAAACAGGACTAAGATCACTTGTAGATGCTCTTAATATCATGTTCGCAGTTGGGGTGATAAGTGTATTAACAGCAATACTCGAAGATACCCATGTGCCATTACCTGCCGACGAAGGAGTAACACGTTCCAAATCAACAGAAGTTATTCCATTAGAAAGTGAAATAATTAAAGTGTCGTTTCCCGCACCAAAACTTAAGGTGCCATCATAAAACCATCTGTAATAATTGATGACTGGATTTGAATATTGCGTTAAATCAAATTTAGGTGAACTAATGGTAGTAGTAGGTCCATCCACATCATGTGCAGTTGCATTTCCACCACCATTGTCAGTCACCAAACACGACTGTCCACAATCGTTAGAAACGTCGACATTAGGATTTGCAAAGTTAGTTCCTTGCGTTGTTCCAATGGGAACACCTCTTACCCATGCATTAGTAGTTGAACCACTTGTAGTCCAGCCAAAATCTAATGTGAAATCATCATAATAACCTTTCTCGAGCGTTATATTAAATGTATTGGTAGTTGAACTAACATTAACCGCATTCGAGCAATATGTTTTATATCCCCATTTGCCAATACTAATATTATAGTTGTCAGGATTCACACCACTTAATATAAAATTACCATTAGCGTCAGTTTGTGTAGCCTCTCCAGTTGTTGGATTGTCAAAATTAACAAGTGCATTTTGAATTGGAAGACCACTATTTAAATCTGTAACATGACCAGTTACTGATATTGCAGTTAATGGAAACAGTGCTACATTTAAAGTCGTAAGAACACCATTTTGTAACGTAACACCACTAATAACTCTTGTTTGATATCCGGCTTTAGAAAATTGTACATCATAAGTTCCAGCAGTAACATATCCAGTTTTATAGTCACCTGACAATTTATTTTTCTTGCTAATTGTTGTTGTCAATATTGCAATAGTAACTGTATTTATAGGTGCTCCTGAAAGACTATCGGTTACAAGTCCTTCTAAATAACAACCACGCATATAATTTGGCGTAAGTACATAAAGTCCATTTGTGATATCAGAGCAAACTAAATTTCCTGATGGCAAATAGGGATAAACACCCCAACATCCATCTTCACCACTACAACATCCTTGTGCATACGTATCATAAGTACCAACTATAACCATATTATCTGGCCTTGCAACGTCTACAATTGCAATTCCATCATTATACCAACTTACAATTTCATAATCATTTAAAGTATGTGTGTTATGAATAAAAGATCCTGATCCTGGCGTAACTTGTATTCGATCCAACTCTTTAATATTTGCAACATCCGTTACATCATAGGAAGTGAGATAAGAATTACTCACTTCATCGGTAGTAAATAATGCGCTTCCTGCATCATTCAACCAACAATTATGCGTAAAATTACTAGGTGTATTTTTCGATGCAAGTTCAATCGGATTTGCTTTGTTGTGAACATCAATTGCAGAAAAATATCCAGCATTAATATGGCAAGCCCACAAAGTGTCATTTCTAACATAGCCATCATGAACATAACCTCCAGGTGTAAAACCTTCGTAAGTTGGATTAGTTGGATTTGCAAGATTTGCAATTATTGTTGCACCAGAAAAAAGGTTACTACCATGAAGATAAACGTATCCATTGTCGATATGCAAGGAATGTATTGAACCTAATTGTCCTGCTATGGCGCCATCACCTGTCCATTGAGTATGAGATACGGAAGAAGGCAAATTAGTTAGATCAACGATTTGCAATCCGCCGCCACCTTCTGTTGTAACATAAGCAAAGTGTTGCCACGTTTTTACTTCTCTCCATATTGAATTCGGACCGGGTACATTAAATGCTATAAATGGATTTACAGGATCAGTAACATCAACAATGGAAAGTCCTTGATCGTATCCCACTAATGCATACTCATTTCCTAAAGAATCAACATATCCGCCGATATTTGCAAGGGCAGAATTTCCATAAGATAGGTGGGAGCGTAGTGTTGTGTTTAATTGGGCATAAATAGAGCCAACAACCATTATCAATATGGCTGTGAGTACATGTTTTTTCATCTGTGTAGTAGGTGGCGTTTTGTGTAGCTCAAATATAGGATTCTCTTCGTTTAGAAATCATCGTTTATTAAAATTATCCTATTAAAGATTCGTAAAATGACAGTAAATAGATTTAATAGGAACCTCCATGTTCTTAAAGAGCTATAATTTTTGATGATGAAGAAAAAATAGATAGTTTTATCTTGAATTAATTTTCTTATCCGGAAATGTATTTCATTAGATTTTCTTTGAAACTACTGCCAATGGGAAGTCTTGATTTCCGTACTTCCAATTCATTACCACTAACGGTTTTGATGGCCTCCACATTTACGATATAGGATTTATGGATTCGGATGAATTCATTCGATGGCAAACTGCCTTCAAAGTATTTCATAGTATGTAAAGTGACAATCATTTTTTCACCAATAAATATTTTTACATAATCTTTCATTCCTTCAATATAATCGATATCACTGAATTTTATTTTGATAAGTTTTTGATCACTTTTTACAAACATATAATCAACTCTCGATGGCTTGTTTTCAAAGTTAGGAGCGGGGTTAATTTTAGTTCTATCAATAGCTTTATTTACTGATTTCATAAATCTTTCTAATGAAATTGGTTTCACTAGATAATCTACTACATCTAATTCATAACCTTGAATTGCATAATCTGGATATGCAGTAGTAATAATTACTGATGGAGCTTTTCGTAGTGAACGTAAAAAATCAATTCCCGAAATTACTGGCATCGAAATATCCAGAAACATCAAATCGATATGTTCGGTATGTAAAACTTCAAAAGCCTCAAGTGCATTCGAACATTTACGAACAAGTTCTAGCTCTCGAATATTGCCTAAATATCTTTCTAAAACTTCTTGTGCAAGCGGTTCGTCATCAATAATAATACATTTAAGTTTTATCACTTTAATTGTAGTTTTAAATTAATTTCATACATTTCTTCATTGTCATTTATTTCCAACGAATACAAGGAAGGATATATCAACGCTAAACGACGTTTTACATTGCTAAGTCCAATTCCTTGCGACTCTCTACCAGGTACTGTTCCTTCACCTTGACCTTTACTATTTTTAGCGTGAAATTCAATTTTATTTTCGTCAATATCAATAGTTACTTTCACATATCCATCATTAAATCTTTTTTCTAATCCATGTTTGAAAGCATTCTCAATAAAATCTATTAATAATAAGGGAGCAACCACTAAATCATTACTATTTCCATTTACTTTATAGCTGATTTCGTAATTTGTAGTGTAACGAATGCGCTGAAGTTCCATGTAGTTTCTTATAAAATCTATTTCTTTAATCAATGGAACTTTATCTTCATTTGATTGATAAAGTACATAACGCATGATATCGGATAATTTCAAAACTACCTCTGATGCTTTGTCAGAATTTTTTAATGTTAATGAATATAAATTATTCAATGTGTTGAATAGAAAATGTGGATGAATCTGTGCTTTTAAAGCATTTAATTCTAGTGATATTTTTTCCTTTTGTAATCGTAATAATTCATTCTGTGTTAT
>JANXSD010000077.1 GCA_025352785.1 Bacteroidota bacterium | reverse complement strand
GAATGATCCTGATAAAATATCATTAACACAAAAAAGTATTATTCCTACATTTTTAGATCAAGCAATACAACATAGTTTAGTATTTGCATGATGAAAACATTTCCCAAATTGGGTAATATTTTACAATTTAATTTTAAATTTTATTTTAATAAATATTTTTTTTCGCATTAAGAATTATGACTTTACTGATTGAATTAAATGTATTTAGCGAATTTTTTTTAATTTCAATTCACTTTTAATAAAAGTCCTATCCTTTTGGTACATCAATTGTTTTTCTAGTATTTAAAATCATAGTTACGAAACTCATTTAATTGATAAAAATAGCTTGGGTAGCTGATAAAAAAATCAAATATGAAAAAATCAATTGTAGTATTACTCTTCCTAATTGGAATTCAATTTAAAGGATATTCGCAGGAAAAATATGGCAATACATTAAATCTTGGATTAGGACTTGGTTACTATGGATATGTTGACCACCCTATTCCCGTTTTACATGCGAATTATGAATTTGATGTTGCGAAGAACTTTACCATCGCACCATTTATAACTTTTTATTCTTACAGTAATCAATACTATTATGGGAATAATAATAAACCATACAAATATTACTCCTATCACGAAACAGTAGTTCCTATAGGAGCAAAGGCGAGTTATTATTTTGATAACTTGTTACAAGCACATCCTAAGTGGGACTTTTATTTAGCAGGTTCATTAGGATTTGCCATAGTTAATTCTTCATGGGATAACGATTATACTGGTGATCGAAATATTTATCAAGGCGCTAGTTCTTTATACATTGATTTACATGCAGGAAGTGAATATCATGTAAATAAACGATTAGGCTTCTTCTTAGACTTATCTACAGGAGTTTCAACTATAGGGTTGGCTATACATTAATTTAGAAATTGTATTTCGATTTGATACTTAAATCTTAAAAAATATTAGATTTTCAACAACGATAATATTTAATATTTTTATACCTCCAACAATTTCCCTAAATGGAAGTTGTTGGTTTTTTTTGTTTATTATTCTTTCATTGATTGATTAACTAGATTCACAATAATTTATCTTTGCTTCATGGCAAAAAAACCTAAATACTACGTTGTATGGGAAGGTCGCGTGAAAGGAATTTTCAAAACGTGGGACGAATGCCGACGAAGTACGGAAGGATTTGCAGCAGCGAAATATAAATCGTACGAAAGTTTAACGGAAGCGGAAAAAGCTTTTAGCGATCATCCTGCAAAACATATTTACAAAAAATCAACGGCTACTAAATCAGTTGTCTATTCCTCAAAAGCAGGAGTTGGAAAACCAAATACTGATAGTATTGCTGTGGATGCAGCGTGCAGTGGAAATCCTGGCAAAATGGAATACCAAGGAGTTGATACTGCGACGGGAGAAAATATTTTTCATCAAGGTCCGTATGAAGATGGAACAAATAACATTGGAGAATTTTTAGCATTAGTTCATGCACTTGCCTATCTCAGACAAAAAGAACTTCCAACAAAAATTATTTATAGCGATTCTAAAATAGCAATCGGTTGGGTAAAGAAAAAAAAATGCAATACTAAACTGGAACCAACAAAAAGAAATGCTGTTCTTTTCGAATACATCACACGTGCTGAACAATGGCTTGTAAATAATAAATACTATAATCCAATTTTAAAATGGGAAACAAGTGTATGGGGTGAGATTCCTGCGGACTTTGGAAGGAAATGAAATCGATGTGCCAGTGTGCTAATATGCTAGTGTGCCAATATGAAATGAATTCAGATCCGATAGCTATTTGATGTAGAATTCAGAATGCAGGATTAAGAATTATCTTAAATAGGATATTTGAAGTAGAGAGAAAAAGAAAATCTTGTAAATCTTATTTAATCCATTTAATCCTGTTCCTATTTTAATAAAGAGTTTTATCTCTATACACAATCAGTCATCTTTCTCCTTGGGAGAAGATAGGAGATAGAGGTCTTTACCCTGAGTTGAATACTCAGAACAGCGAAAAATTAATCCTATAAATTCCTTTTTAATCTTTTTAATCCTGTTCTTATTTTAATGAAAAGTTTTATCTCTATGCACAATCAATCATCTTTCTCCTTGGGAGAAAGACAGGAGATAGAGGTCATTGGTAGAATGTCCTGAGTTACAAACTCAGGACAGCGACGGATAGAGGTCTTTACCTTGAGTTGAATATTCAGAAAAGCGACGCTTTTTCAAAAAAGAAACGTAATCTGCTAAATCAGAAATAAAGTTGGAATTTGATGTTCTGAGTTACTAACTACGTACTGCTGTCTTTGCTACTTATCAATAAAAGCATCTTCAAATTTTCAAATCAAAACATCTTCAAATTATTTTTAAACCTATCTTTGCAACGCTCAAAACCTCACCTTCCATCATGAAATACATAGCTAAATCTCCTGCACTTCTCTTATTGCATGACGGAACTGTTTTTCACGGAAAAGCTGCTGGTTATAAAGGCATTGCAACTGGCGAAATCTGTTTTAACACGGGTATGACTGGCTATCAAGAGATTTTTACAGATCCTTCATATTCGCGTCAGCTGATGGTGATGACGAACGTTCATATCGGTAATTATGGAATCGTTAAGAAAGAATCAGAGTCGGGCAAAATACATATTGCAGGTTTAATTTGTCGGAATTTGAGTCCGATCGCCTCTCGAAATGAGAACGAAATGACGATTCAAGAATTTCTAGCTCAGCAAAATATCGTGATCCTAACAGATGTTGACACACGAGCTATTGTACGTCATGTGAGAAGTAAGGGCGCGATGAATGCACTTATCAGTACCGATTCAATGGATGTGGAAGCATTGAAAAAAGTACTTGCAGCAGTGCCATCGATGGAAGGCATGGAACTGTCATCAACCGTTTCGACAGCTAAGGTTTATGATTTCTCCACGATAGGCGATATTAAAGTCGCGGTTTTGGATGCCGGAGAAAAGACGAATATGAGTCGCATGCTTGCTGAAAGAGGTTGCCAGGTAAGGGTTTTTCCATATAATTCGAGCTTTGCGGAAATGCAGCAATGGCAACCCGATGGCTATCTAATTTCGAATGGCCCAGGCGATCCAGGTGTGATGCCAGAAATGGTAAAAATGGTGAAGCAAATTGTAGATGCGCAAGTGCCTCTTTTTGGAATATGTTTGGGTCATCAGCTTTTAGCGGAAGCATTCGGAATACGTACCTACAAGATGCGTCAAGGACACCGAGGAATCAATCATCCAGTAAAAAATATCATTACAGGAAAATGTGAAATTACTTCTCAAAACCATGGCTTTGCGGTGAGTGATGAGGATGTGAAAAATTCTAAAGAAATTGAAGTCACCCATATCAACTTAAACGATCAATCGATTGAAGGAATTCGTGTGAAGTCGGGCAAAGCATTTTCCGTTCAATACCATCCTGAATCTGCTCCAGGCCCGCATGATTCATCCTATCTTTTCGATGATTTTGTAACGCTAATTAAAAATTCTGTGGCCGTAAGTCAATAGTAGTAAAGTATTGTTTCTATTGCACCACCGATTATCCTTCGATTCCACATACTGGGTTATCGTCTTGTTTTTTTACATTTGCGTATGCTTTATAAAAATACTAGTATTATTTGTATCATTTTTTTCATCAGTTGCACCCAACTTTTTTCTCAACAAACTGATAAGAAATATTTCCAGCAAGAAGTAAATTATAAAATCGATGTAACATTAAATGACAAGAGCAATATGCTGCTTGCATTTGAAGAAATCACCTACATCAATAATTCACCCGACACGTTAAATGAATTATGGTTTCATTTATGGCCCAACGCGTACAAAAACGATAGCACAGCGCTTTGTAAACAGCTAAAAGAAGATGGTGATACAAAATTATTTTTCGCTAAAGATGAATCACGAGGATATATTGATTCTTTAACATTTAAAGTTAATGGTGAAAATATTAAATGGGAATCTCATTCACATTATATTGATATTTGTAAATTAATTTTAAATAACGCTTTGCTTCCTGGAGGAAAAATAATTATCACCACACCATTTCGTGTAAAGATTCCTTTTGCTTCATTTTCTCGATTAGGACATACAGGACAAGCATATTCTATAACACAATGGTATCCGAAGCCGGCAGTGTATGATAAATACGGATGGCATGCGATGCCCTATTTAAATCAAGGAGAATTTTATTCAGAGTTTGGATCTTTTGATGTAAGAATCACTTTACCGAAAAATTATATTGTGGGCGCTACTGGCGATTTACAAAATGAAGAAGAGCTAAAATGGATGACAGAGAAAGCTTCAGAAGACGCGCAAATTAAAGATTTCTCTAATGACATGACCTTTCCTCCTAGCGATCATGAAACGAAAATTTTAGTTTTCAAACAAAATAATATTCATGATTTTGGCTGGTTTGCTGATAAACGTTTTCATGTTTTGAAAGGAGAAATTACACTTCCAACTTCTCATAAAAAAATTACTACGTGGGCATTATTTACTAATAACGAACCCAAAATCTGGGTAAACAGTATTGAATATATGAAGGATGCATTAACCTATTATTCGAAATGGATTGGTGATTATCCCTACCACCAATGCACGACGGTTGATGGAACAATTGCAGCTGAAGCAGGAATGGAATATCCCAACTTCTCGATTATAGGCACCTCTGAAAATGTTGTACAATTAGAAATAACAATCGTACACGAAATAGGACATAATTGGTTTTATGGCATGTTAGGAAGCAATGAAAGAGATCACCCATGGATGGATGAAGGAATAAATTCGTTTTATGAAATGCGTTATGCTTTGGCAAAATATCCTCCAACACAATACAAAGGGTGGAATGAATTAGTTGGATTGGGAAAACTTGGTGATATCATTGGTACAAGTAGAATTGATTACAGGGA
Organism: Bacteroidota bacterium; assembly: GCA_025352785.1. Classification (GTDB taxonomy): domain Bacteria; phylum Bacteroidota; class Bacteroidia; order AKYH767-A; family OLB10; genus JANXSD01. The sequence goes on along the minus strand of JANXSD010000077.1, from coordinate 13,351 downwards.
AGCAACAGATTTGCAATATAAATATGCCGCAAGTTCCTATACGGATCAAGCCATTGAAGGAAAAGCAGTAGATTTTACGGAGTCGAATTACTCATCGATCGTCTATAAAAAAACCGGAAATGCTTTTGGGCAATTAAAAGGATTTCTTGGTGATACTATATTTGATCATTGCATGAAAGATTATTTTTTGAAATGGCAATATCAACATCCTTATCCCGAAGATCTCGAAGAGATTTTTAAAAATAATTGTAACAAAGATTTATCTTGGTTCTTTAAAGATATGTTGCAAACAAATAAAAAACCAGATTATGCAATTACAGAAATCCATTCTACACTTGATGGCTACACCGTTAACATCAAAAACAAAGGAGGTTTCGCAATGCCATTTTGCGTCAGTGGAATCTTAAATAAAAAAGTAGTTAATAATCAATGGGTGATGCCTACTGGAGATAATACGACCGTAACCATTCCCTGTAAAGATTGTGAAGCAATTGTTTTAGATCCACATTATGAAACACTAGATTTTCACAGAGGCAATAACAAAATTCGTACGCATGGCATCCTAAAAAAACTGGAACGAATTACGTTAAGTGTTCCCGTACACTTAGAGTATCCTTACAAATCTTACATTTTTGTTATACCAGCAATCGCCTACAATCAGTATAATAAATTAATGGCTGGCGCAATTTTTCATAATAAGTTTTTACCATTTCACAAATTTGATTATACCGTTGCTCCATTGTATTCTTTTAATAATCACAAATTCGCCGGTGCGGCAGAAATTAATTATCACTTTTATCCTACTAAAGGATTTTTATTCTCGATTGTCCCAACACTTCGTTACCGTAAATTCGCTTACGAGAATTCCGATTTTTTAAAATTAGATCAGTTACTTTCAAATGCAATTCTAACCTATCAACGCTTGGAACCGTTACTAACATTTAATATTCAACCTAAAAATTTACGTAGTAAAATACGACAGAGTATTCAATTAAGCACTGTATTTTTAACAAAGGAAACGATTGATTATGCGAAACAAGACACTTTAAATTTCGCTACTATCAACAAACATCAATCAGAATTTTATAGAGCTAAATATGCAATTAATGATTCACGAAAACTTGATCCTTGGAGTATAGCATTAAACTTAGAAGGCAATAAACAATTTTCAAAAATATCGACAACGATTAATTATAAAATCAATTATCAAAATAGTAGAAAAGGTATTTCTTTCAGAATATTTGGTGGTTATATGTTTAAAGTTGATGATGAACATGCGTACGGATTTTCTTTAAGCGAAAAATCAGGGTTAAGAGATTATGCGTTTGATGAATGGTATTTCGGCAGAACGGAAACTACTGGTTTACTTTCACATCAGATAGCAACAAGAGATGGGAATTTCAAAGCTTACAATCTTTTAGGCGCCAATAAAAAATGGATTGCATCACTTAATGTAAACGCGGATTTGCCATTCAAATTACCATTGCAGTTATTTGCAGATATTGGAACTAGTGAAGGATATAAAAATGATATCCCTGATGTTTACGATGCAAAAACGACCTTTTCCTCTGACATGGGAATCTGTTTGAGCATCGTTCCTAATACATTTGAAATTTATTTTCCCATACTATTAACAAAAGAAATGAGAACGATAAACGATTTTAATGATGTTAAATTCGGTGATCAAATTCGCTTCATGATAAATATTGCAAATATGAATCCATTAAAGTTAAGGGATAATTTAGTGGAATAGAAAGTGAATTAATTCCCGATAGTTATCGGAATAAGAATTAAGAATAGTGTGATTTTTATGAATAAATTTAAAATATGAATTTGGATAGCAATAAGAAAATATATTTCATAAGCGATTTTCATCTTGGTGTTCCTAACTATGCAAAAAGTTTGGAGCGAGAGAAGAAAATTGTGCGTTGGCTGGAAATGATTCAACAAGATGCACAAATACTTTATTTGATGGGTGATGTCTTTGACTATTGGTTTGAATATAGTCACGCAGTTCCAAAAGGATATATTCGTCTGCTTGGTAAACTTGCTGAATTAGCAGATAAAGGAATTGAAATGCATTATTTCACTGGCAATCATGACATGTGGGTATTTGATTATCTTCCAACAGAAATTGGATTGCAACTGCATCGTGAACCTATTCAAAAAATCTATAACGACAAGAAATTTTATTTAGGTCATGGAGATGGGTTAGGTCCAGGGGATCATGGTTATAAATTTATTAAAAAAGTATTTGCTAATCCCATGTCACAATGGTTATTCGCAAGGCTACATCCAAATCTAGGAATTCGATTAATTAAATATTTTTCAAAGAAAAGCAGAATCGCTACCGGTGATACTGACGAAAAATTTTTAGGAGAAGAGAATGAATGGTTAGCAATTTATTCAAAAGAAATATTAGCAAAGGAACATTTCGATTATTTCATCTTTGGTCATCGACATTTACCCTTAGATATTCAAGTTGATAAAAGAAGTCGCTATGTAAATTTAGGAGAATGGATTAATCATCAAACGTATGCAGTTTTTGATGGGAAGGAATTGAGTTTACTGAAATTTGAAGGATAGAATATTCTGGAATAGTTTTTATTATATGATTTTTAATATATTTAAAACAATTTAATAATTTTTAATACAAATAATTTATGCCACATATAGCAATTATTTCATCAAGCATACGTACAGGTAGAATCAGCCACAGAATAGCGTTGTACTTGAAGCAATTTATTGAAAGTAAAAACCTAAGCACCGCAGAGATATTAGATCTTCAAGCGTACAATTTTCCCATATTCGAGGAAAGACTGAAATTTCTTCCAACACCCTCACCTACTCTTTTAGATTATTCTTCTAAAGTAAAATCAGCCGATGGGATAATCATTGTCACACCAGAATACAACGGAGGTTATCCTGCAAGTTTGAAGAATGCGATTGATGTTTTGTACGATGAATGGTACCATAAACCTGTGGCTATATCAACAGTTAGCAACGGAATTTTTGGTGGTACCCAAGTAATCACATCCTTACAATTTAGCTTGTTCAAAATTAGAGCAACAACAGTAACTGCTATGTTTCCCAATCCCAAGGCTCAGGATGCATATAACGAAGCTGGTGAAGCCATCGATAAGGAAGCTGTAGATAAAAGAGCCACAACCTTTATAAATGAACTTATGGAATGTATTAGAAAAAACAATAAATGATTGAAGAATAATAAAACACAAGTGGTATTGTAAATTTACCACCTTGCTTTTTAATTTTACCAGGTTAAAGTATTTTAGAATTTATTAGCTCTTGCATTTACGGTGGATACACCTTTGAAACAATAATAAGTGTGTAACTATTTGATATCCTATCTTTAAATTTTTCCTCTTTTTTCTTTTCCAGCAAAACTAAAAGTTCGCCAAAAAAAGAATTTGCAAATTATTTTTTTTCAAATCTTTAGAATAGGAAACCAACATCGTAAAGAGACACTTAGTTTTTATCACTAATAATTTATTTAGAATAGCTATTTTTTTTGCAAGCAGATAAATAATTATATATGATTAAAATCAGTAAGAATATCCACATTTAAAACATTAACAGGGAAATTTATAAGTCGTGCAATTTTACAGTAATACACATTCATTGGGGTATGCTATTTTACAAATAACTAGTAATGTCAAATTTCAATTACCATTAGTAATACGCAAGAGCCAATTTAAAAATTATGGTAGAAGTTAAGAAAGAAGGAGTTCTACTAAAGAAAACTACCTTAGAATTTGAGAATGAAGTCGTTTTAAATCCAGCAGCTATTAGGGTGGGTGATGATGTGCACCTATTTTATCGAGCAGTAAGCAAGGGTAATTTCTCAAGTATTGGTTACTGTAAACTTAAAGGCCCTATGGATATAGTTGAAAGATCGAAAACTCCCATCATCTTTCCCCAATTTGAGTATGAATTACACGGTATTGAAGACCCAAGAATAGTTAAGATTGATAATGAATATTATTTAACGTATACAGCATACGATGGTATTAATGCATTAGGTGCTTTAGCTATATCGAAAGATTTAAAAACGTTCGAGAAAATCGGCATAATTGTTCCTCAAATAACTTTTTCAGAATTTAATCAATTAATTTCTTCCACAGCTAGTTTAAACGAAAAATACACGCGTTTTAATCACCACGTCCCAATAGAAGAAAAAACGGAAAACAAAATCTTACTATGGGATAAGAATGTTATTTTTTTCCCAAGAAAGATTAACGACAAACTATACTTTTTACATAGAATTAGACCAGACATACAAATAGCATGTGTAGAAAGTATAAAAGAATTAACTACTAAATTTTGGCAGAATTATTTGGTGAATTTCCAAGAAAAAATAGTGCTTACACCAAAATACAAACATGAAGTAAGTTACATTGGCGGTGGGTGTCCACCCATTGAAACTGAAAGTGGATGGTTGCTAATATATCATGCAGTCCACGACACTGTTGAGGGGTATGTTTATACTGCATGTGCGGCACTTCTTGATTTAAAAAATCCAAAGAATGAAATATCCAGATTGCCATATCCCCTTTTTAAACCAGAACATAGTTGGGAAAAGACTGGAGAAGTAAATAATGTATGCTTTCCAACTGGCACAGTTTTATTTGGAGATACATTATACATCTACTACGGTGCAGCGGATGAACAAATTGCTTGTGCTTCTGTAAGTCTTTCCGCATTGATAAAAGAACTATTTCAAAATATAGTATAATGATAATAATAGAATCCATTTCAAAAAAAAATATCTCGAGTGATAAATCTTATTTCAATAAAGTGAGTAATATCATATCGTTTAATCAATTACCAGAAATTTTAATCATATCCTCACTTCCACCAAAAGAATGTGGAATTGCAACTTTTTCACAAGATTTAATTAATTCGCTCAACAATAAATTTTACAACACCTTTAAATTAAAATTTTGTGCAGTCATATCCAATCAGGATAAAGAATTTAATAATGATATTGATTATTTACTTAATACTGATGAGTCTGAAAAATATAAAAAATTAGCTGAAGAAATAAATTCAAATTTAAACATAGAAATAATTCTTCTTCAACATGAGTTTGGTTTTTTTTCTAAGAATGAAGGTTCCTTTGCAAATTTTTTAAAATTATTAAACAAACCAATTATTATAGTTTTTCATACGGTACTTCCCAACCCAAATGAAATATTGAGGAAAAACGTTATAAACTTAGCTTCATGTTGTGCGTCACTTATAGTAATGACAAAAAGTTCTGCTGCTATTTTAAAGAAAGATTACTTTATTAATGACAATAAAATTGAGATAATTCCTCACGGAACTCATTTAGTAAAACATTTGGATAAAAATAAATTAAAGCACAAATACAATTTAAAATCCAGAAAAGTAGTTTCCACTTTTGGATTGTTAAGTTCTGGTAAAAGTATTGAATCCACACTTGATGCATTGCCTATAATGATTAAAACTCATCCAGAAATAATGTTTCTAATTATTGGAAAAACACATCCTTCCATAGTAAAAACAGAGGGCGAAAAATATCGTCAAATGTTAGAACAAAAGGTTGTCGATATGAAATTGGAAAACAATGTATTATTTATTAATTACTTTCTTCCTCTAAATATTCTTTTAGAATACTTACAACTTACAGACATTTATTTATTTACATCAAAAGATCCAAATCAAGCTGTAAGTGGCGCATTTTCGTATGCGATTTCTTGTGGTTGTCCCATTATTTCAACACCCATTCCTCATGCTTTAGAAGTAATACAAAATAAAGCTGGAATCATAATCGATTTTCAAAACCATAAACAACTATCGACTACCGTATTAAACTTATTAAATAATGATCAATTGCTTTCAGAAATAAGCTTAAATGGATTACATAAAATGGCGGTCACTGCTTGGGAAAATTCAGCTATTGCCCATGCAAATTTATTCGTTAAGGTAAGTCAAAATAAAATTAAATTAAAATTCCAGAATCCTCCAATTAATTTGTTACAAATGAAAAAGATGACAACATCATTTGGGATCATACAATTTTCAAAATTAAATCAACCAGATATACTGTCGGGTTATACCTTAGATGATAATGCAAGAGCACTGATTGCAATGTGTCAACATTATGATTTAACTGCGGATAATTCTGACTTAGAATACATCAAAATATATTTAAATTTTATTGGATACTGTTGGAAATCGGAAGGGTATTTCCTAAATTACGTAGATGAAAATAAAGAATTTACCAAGCAGAATATTTCTACAAATTTGGCAGATGCTTTTGGTCGTTCCTTATGGGCATTAGGATATACAATTTCACTTGGCTCTCATTTACCTGATGATATCATTAATGAAGCAGAAGGAATCTATAAGACTGTTATAATCCACACAACAAAAATATATTCTACAAGAGCATTGGCGTTTGTTATAAAAGGCATTTATTATCACAATTTAAAAAACTCATCTGATTTTGATGCAAATTTAACAAAGGAACTTACAAATAGATTAGTTCAAATGTATCGTCATGAGAGTGATGAAAAATGGAATTGGTTTGAAAGTTATCTTACGTATGCCAATAGTCTATTACCAGAAGCGATGCTATGCGCATGGTTGACAACAGGTGATGCGCAATATAAAGAAATTGCTAAATCGGCTTTTGATTTCTTATTGAAAAATATTTTTAATGAAAATAAGATAAATGTAATTTCCAACAAGGGTTGGTTTAATAAGAAAAGTTCCAAACACTATCAAGTATTGGGAGGTCAACAACCCATTGATGTTGCATACACCCTTATTGCCTTGAATAAATTCTATGAAGTATTTAAAAGTGAGGATTATTTAAATAAAATAGAATTATCAATGAATTGGTTTCATGGTAACAATTATTTAAACCAAATAATTTATAATCCTTGTACAGGAGGTTGTTACGATGGATTAGAAGATACCTATGTAAATTTAAATCAAGGCGCGGAATCAACTGTAAGCTATTTAATGGCAAGATTAACCATTGAAAAACTTTATAATGCCAAAACAAAAGTTGATCCTAATATAGGTATACATTCAATAAATCAACTTGAATTAGAAAACAGAAAAAAACAATTTGCATAAATAATATTAAACCAAAAAACAAATGGCAACAGCTAAATATTTAGGAATATTCATGGATCATTCAAGAGCAAATTTGATAGAATTTACCGAAGAGCAAGATTTGATTAAGACAATTGAATCAGAATTCACGCATGAAGAGAAAGAACTTAGTATGAGCAAAGGCGAAAATCGGATGCACAACAAAGAACAACAAATGCAATTAGAATATTACAAGGCACTAGGTGAAGAAATACTAAATTATCAAAAAGTAATCCTGTTTGGTCCAACAGATGCAAAAATTGAATTGTACAATCTCCTAAAAGAGGATAACAAATTTAAAAATATCATGTTAGATTCCGCTTCTACTGATAAATTATCGGAAAATCAACAATTTGCATTTGTAAAAAAATATTTTCAAAAACATCTATTTACCATATTATAATTACTAAAAATAATTCAAGATGAAAACTAAAACAATTGGAATACTTCTAGCCATTGTAGGAGTAATAATGATTGCTTACACTGGTTTTAATTACATCACAACAGAAAAAGTTGTGGATATTGGTCCAATACATATAGACAAGGAAAAAAATCATGAAATCCAATGGAATCCTATTGTTGGTGCTATTTTACTAGCAGCTGGATGTGTAGTAATAATAACCAATAGAAATAGTTCGAATTAAAATAATAGTTACTGAAACTTTTTAAGCTAACCCAAATAAATAATGAAACCCGATATAGGAATATCTAATAAACACATAAATAATAGTGTCGAAATATTATCATCATTATTGGCAAATGAAATGATTTTATACGTTAAAACGCGAAAATTTCATTGGAATGTTTCTGGCGAAAGTTTTATGGAGCTTCATAAACTATTTGAAGGGCAATACAATCAATTGGAAGAATCGATTGACGAAATAGCGGAACGTATAGGTAAACTTGGTAGCAAAACAATTGGTACCATGAGTGAATTTATAGAATTATCTTCCATACAAGAGAATCCTGGAAAATATCCAAATTCAAAAGATATGCTTAAAGATTTACTTAGCGATCATGAAAACATAATAATACAATTACGAAAAGATATTGACGAAAGTGCGGATAAGAATAAAGATGCGGGAACAGCTGATTTTCTTACAGGTTTAATGGAGCAACATGAAACTATTTCGTGGGTAATTCGAAGGTATCTAAACTAAAATTAAAAATAAATTTCGAAACCAACCGTAACAAAATTCAAATGAAATTATCAATAATCACTAATAATTAAAAACCTCAATCAATGAAAAAATTAAATTTAATGACCACTTTATTAACAATGCTGTTAATAACAAGTATGTCGGTATTCGGACAGGAAAATAAGAAAGCCGAAAACGCTAGAAAAGATGTTAAGGAAGCTCAGCAGGATTTGCGTGAAGCAAAAAATGATTCTGCTGCAGACTACCAAAAATTCAGAAAGGAGGCGGAAATGTCAATTGAAGCAAATGAAAAAAAAATTGCTGAATTACGAGAAAAAAAATTATCGGATAATAAAGAAATGAATGAAGATTATACAAGGAAAGTAAAAGCATTAGAACAAAAAAATACCGCTTTAAAACATAAACTCGAAACTTCCTCAACTACAAAATCAACTAAATGGGCATCATTTAAACGTGAATTTAATCATGACATGGATGAGCTAGGGCATGCGATTAAAGATATAGGGGTTAACAACGCAAAATAAAATTTAAAATAATAACACTAGTTATATGAAACTAACTTAGCGTTAATTTAAAAAATAAATATACAATTAAAAAACAACCAAAAATGAACATCACAGAAATCAAAGGGAATTGGACCGAACAAAAAGGTAAACTTAAACAACAATTCGCAGTATTAACTGATAACGACCTCATGTTTGAAGAAGGGAAAATGGATGAGATGTATGGGAAAATACAAATTAAACTTGGAAAAACAAAAGAGGAAATGCAAGAGATTATCAAATCATTATAATTTGCAATTTTTGTTTCAATACTGTTTGGCAATTAAATTTGCCAAACAGTATTTTTTTTGGCAAATAAATTTTTTATCAATTCATGAAACCGAAATTGATTCCAAAAAAAATAATTTTTAATGCTAATAAGTGTAGACTCTCCAATATATCTATCAGAAAATTTTGATAAAGGGCGTTTTACAAATTAATTTTTGCGAAATTGTTTATTCCAGTAAATCATCTTTTTTACAATGAATTAATTGATTTGTGGATATTTAGTAAATAAAGGCAGCAAGAAAACAAGGAAAAATAAATGTATTAATGTAGCTTATCAGTCCTAGAATAACTCAAAAATAGATTTTAAATCCTAATTTCCTATATTTACTAAATAAACTAGGAATCTGAAAAAGTGCCTCTATTTATTATTGTTGATAATTCTGTTTTTACAAGCGGGGGGGATGATGCTATTTTACAAATTGCATCAAAGTCTCGTTCAATTAGAGATGCGGAAGTTGCTGAACGATAAAGAAACCACATTTCAAAAAATAACGCTGTCTACAAGAGAGTTTTATAATAAGCAAATTTGTAATAATGAAATAACTATTAATGGTAAATTATATGATATCAAATCTCATAAAATAGTAGGCGATCAAGTACAACTTTTTATCATCTATGATTCTAAAGAAGAAAGCATATTAAAAGAGATAAAAGGGTTTTTAACAGAATCGAATCAAACTAATAAAGATCTACCCAACCAACTTCAAAAATTACTAACTTTAAATTATATTTTTCCCAATAAAATACATATCAACAATAATACAGTAATGGTGATTGACATCTTTTTTCACTTTAATATTGAAATAAGTAATGGATATTCCATACCACTTTTTCCACCACCAAAATTTAGTTAACACAAGTATATTTATTAATTTAAAAGCATTACCCAACAAGGTATTGCCAACTTCTGTGTTAACCTAAAAACTAAAACAACAATGAAATCATTCATCATAACGGCTTATGCTGTATTGATTACGCAATTTTTATTTGCACAAAAAACATTAAACGGTACAACAACTGATAAAATAACACATGAAAAGCTTAGAGGTGTTTTTATCTATTCACCAGAATTAAACAAAGGCACTAAAACTAATGAGAATGGAGAATTCGCATTAACAGGATTTGGCAAAGGGGAATTTAAACTTCAAATTACTTATCAGGGGTATACACAAACAATAGAAAAAATATATATCTCAGATAATGACACAACGATAGAAATTAAACTTCAGAAATTAGTAGTATTAATGAATGAAGTAGTAATTTCAGGTGCTTATTTCACCTCGCAAGATCAAATTACACAAGAAATTGATGTCGTTAATAAATCCGAAATGGCAAAGATCGGCGCATCAACTGTAATGGATATTATCTCTAAAGTTTCCGGAATAAATGCTATTACAACAGGCCCATTTGTAAGTCGACCAGTGATTAGAGGATTATCAGGAAATAGAATCCTAACTGTTGTTGATGGAGTGCGTTTTGAAACTCAACAATGGGATGATGAACATGGGATCGGGATTAATGAATTAGGAATGGATCATGTTGAAATAATTAAAGGCCCTGCAAGCTTGTTATACGGCCCAGAAGCAATGGGAGGTGTTATTCATTTCATAGAAGAAGATCCGGCACCTATTGGACATATTATAGGCGATATTCAAAGCTCATTTTTCACAAATAATCATGGCATTAATGCAGAAATAAATGTACGAGGAGCAACGGATAAACATAATTATAGTTTAAGTGCATTAGGAAAATCATTACCAGACTATTATTTTGATGGATCAAATTTTCGTGCTCCAAATACAAGACTCATTGAATTTGGTGGGCGAGCTACTTATGGAATAAATCGTAAGTGGGGATCTTCATCAATAAGTTACCAATTTAACCAAGCACAGTATGGAATTTTAGATGGAAAGGATATTGTAAAAAATCCTGATGGATCAATAAGTAATAAAGATACCTTAGAAAAAGAAAAATATCCACGCGAAGTTGAAGCACCTTATCATTCAGTGATTGACAATAAGATTACATCACGATCAACAATTTTAGCTGGCACTTCACAATTTAAAATTACACTTGGTTTTCAAAATAACCATAGAGCAGAATTTGAAGATAATGGTCTGAAAAAAAGTTACAACTATTTGGATATGACATTAAATTCTAGCACCTACGACGTAAAATGGTATTTACCTACATGCAAATATTTCTCTTCGATCGTGGGAGCTCAAGGAATGTTTCAAATAAACAAGAATGCCTCTTCTTCTAAAACACAATTAATTCCTGATGCTAAAATTAACGATTTGGGATTAGTAGCGCTCACAAAATATACTTATAAAAACATTATCATAACAGCTGGTGCTCGTTATGACAATCGCAATTTAAGTACAGATGCTGCTCATCGCGATTCAACAGTAAATATGCTTGCCTTATCTAAATCTTATAGTAATGTTAGTGGTTCAATTGGAGCATCGTATAATGTAATGGAACATCTATTATTTAAAGTAAATTTTGCAAGTGGATACCGCTCGCCAAACTTAAATGAACTCATGTCAAATGGTGTAAAATTAGAATCACAACATTACGAATTAGGAAATTTGAATTTTGAAAAAGAGCAAAATAATGAACTAGATATGGATTTACGTTTTAAAAGCAAACATTTCTCATTAGAAGTTTCAGCATATATCAATAATATTACCAACTTTATTTACTTAACTCCTACTGGTGATTCTGTTTCAAGTAACATTACCAATAGTACAGTAGCAAAATATGAATTCTTTCAAACGAATGCGCAAATTAAAGGTGGAGAAGTAAGACTTGAAATCCATCCTCAAAGTATCAATTGGATCCAATATGAATTGAAAGGTTCGACACTAGAAGCACGTAGAACAAATAATGATTCCTACTTGCCCATGATGCCTGCAGACAAAATTTCAAACACACTACTATTCACATTTAAAAACAGCAAAAGTTATAGAAATATATTTGCACGTGTAGGATTAGAAACAACTTTAGCTCAAAAAAAAGTTGCTTCAAATGAATTATCGACTTCTGGATATACTTTGTTGAATGCTTCCTTTGGTGTAACAAGAATAATTTGGAAATGGAATAATATAGATTTAACAGTATCAATTAACAATTTATTAGACAAAGTATATTTGGATAACATGTCGAGGTTGCGCCAGCTTGGTGTATCAAACCCAGGAAGAAATATAGCATTTAATGTTCGAATACCTTTCGATTATAAAAAATAATAATTTCGCGCATGACTTTAAGGAAATAACTTACTTTATTATAACTTCCCGACGAACGGATAAAAAAAGGCAAAATACTGTTAAATCACTATGCTTACAGTTTTTTGCCTTTTTCGTTGGGTTAAACCCAACAAGGATAAATATTAGTATGAGGTAAACATATTCACTAGGATTATATGATTTTGTAGATATTATCTATGATTAAAATAAATTAATAACTTCGTAATCTAAATCGCAAAAAAATGAAAATACTGAAAAAGATCTTCTTAGCTATAATTGGATTAATTGTGCTATTACTTATCGTAGCAATATTCGTAAAAAAAGAATATTCAGTTGTTAGGGATATTACCATCAACAAACCTAGACATGAAGTTTTTGAATACGTTAAAAACATTAAAAATCAGAACTATTATTCCAAATGGAATTTAGCAGATCCAAACGCTGTAAAAACATATACGGGAACGGATGGGATCGTAGGATTTATAGCTGCATGGGACAGTAAAATGAAAGATGTTGGTCAGGGAGAACAGGAAATCAAAAAAATTCAAGATGGTGAAAGACTAGATATGGAACTACGCTTTATTCGACCTTTTAAAGCAACTGACTACGCTTATATGACTACAGAAAGTATAAGTGAAAATCAAACAAAAGTTAGTTGGGGATTCAATGGTAAAATGGCTTACCCGATGAATCTTATGTTACTTGCCTATAATATGGATAAATTGTTAGGGGGCGATATGGATTCTGGACTGACAAACCTTAAAGATATTCTGGAAAAAAAGTAATTGAATTTTGAAGAATGAAGCTACCCGCCGCAGAGCAGCGGGGTATCCTTTTGATTGTCTAAAACAATCTTAACTGTTTTTCTTTGTGTAAGATTCTATATTCCTTCTCCGTTCCTTGTTCACTAACATATTTTGATATTGTTTGTTCATCGCCATATTTGCTTACTGTATTTGCAAAATAT
>JANXSD010000047.1 GCA_025352785.1 Bacteroidota bacterium | reverse complement strand
TCCAGATTATAAAAGGATAGTCTTTTTTATTTTTAAACGGACCATTGCTAAGCTTTTCTACCACTTCCAAATTTTTCAACCACAACTAGCAACTTAAAATATATCTTCTTAAAAGTAGCGACAATGTGTTGATACGTTTTTTACAACGAAATTTTAAAGTAAATAAAACAAGGAAGGATGTTTTTTCACAGCCTGACGTTTTGCGGATTTGCGTTCGGTAATTGATACTACTATTAAAAACTCTCAGAATGTTTTGAACTCGCTTTCTTTTTTAGCTAATTTGGCTGCTGAGTAATTATGATTATTCTTTTTCCAAATGCAAACTTTACTAAGGATCGAATTTAAATAAAAAAATGGCTTCCCTTTTTGGAAAGCCATTTCAAAAAAAATATTTTTCAACTATTATTTTACACGCTCAACATAAGAACCTGTACGCGTATCAATTTTAATTTTTTCTCCTTCATTTACAAATAAAGGAACGTTAACAATAGCTCCATTTTCCATGGTAGCTGGTTTTAATGTATTCGTTGCAGTATCACCTTTTAAGCCAGGTTCACAATAAGTGATAGCGAACTCTACAAATGTAGGGGGCTCCGCCATAATAGGCATTTCACTTTCGAATGAAACTTTAACTTCCATTCCTTCTTTTAAAAATTTAATAGAATCACCAAATAACGATCTAGGAACTGAAACTTGTTCGAATGATTCATTGTCCATGCAAACAAGAAAATCTGCATCATTGTATAGATATTCCATTTGCTTGTATTCTACTCTGGCAATATCAACAGCTTCACCGGTACGGAAACGATTTTCCATCAATTTGCCATTGATCAAGTTTCGCATTTTTCCTTGATAAAATGCACGAAGATTTCCTGGTGTTCGGTGTTGCCATTCGATAACCTGACATAATTCACCGTTAATACGAAGAACGGTTCCTAAATGTACATCGCTTGTTGTTGCCATTGAAATAATTTTTTTGCTAAAATAGTGAAGGCAGAGTATATAACCCTGCCTTCAAATATAAATCTTAATAGGAATTAACCTTCTATTACTTCGAAATTTAGTTTCGCGTGAATGTCGCGATGAACGATAATTTCTGCTGTATAAGTACCTGTTTTTTTAACGTGATCTTCAGGCATTAAAACTTGCTTTTTGTCGATAACGTATCCCATTTTCTTTAACATATCAACTAATTGTTGCGACGTTACAGAACCAAATAATTTACCATTCTCACCCACTTTTACAGGGATATTTAATGTTACACTTTCTAAGGCTGATACTAATTTAGAAGCATCATTACGAATTTTGTCAAGTTTATGTGAACGTTGTTTGACAACTTCAGCATGCACTTTTCTATTCGTTTCGCTCGCAATTATTGCCATTCCTTGTGGAATGAGATAATTTAAACCAAAGCCATTTTTCACTTTAACGATATCGTCAGCGTAGCCTAGGTTTTTTACGTCTTGTTTAAGGATTATTTCCATTTTTTACGAGCTTATTTAAACAAGTCAGTTACGTAAGGCATGATCGCAATATGGCGAGCGCGCTTAATAGCTTGCCCAACTTTACGCTGATACTTCAATGAAGTGCCTGTAAGGCGGCGTGGAAGGACTTTTCCTTGTTCGTTTACAAATTTTGTTAAGAAAGTTGCATCCTTATAATCGATGTATTTGATGCCTAACTTTTTAAATCGACAGTACTTTTTCTTTTGTACCTCTACTGCCGGAGGATTCAGATACCGGATTTCTCCGGAATTGTGATTTGCCATGTTTTTCGGGTTGAGTTAGGATACGGTTGATTCTTCCTGCTTCTTCTGAGCGGCGTTTTTTCGCTTTTTCTCGTTATACGTGATAGCGTGTTTATCGAGAGCAATTGATAGGAAACGCATAATTCGCTCATCCCTTTTATATTCGACTTCCATCTTCGCAATTAGCGTTGGTTCAGATTTGAATTCGAATAAGAAGTAGAACCCTGTGTTCTTCTTCTGAATTGGGTAGGCCAGCTTGCGTAATCCCCAATTGTTCTCATGAACAATTATGGCACCGTTATCGGTGAGGAATTTACGATACTTTGCAACCGCTTCATCGACCTGATCCATAAGGAGAACAGGTGTCATGATAATCACGGTTTCATACTGCTTGGTCATACTTGATTTTTTTAATAATAGATTTTATCCCTTTTTAGAAAGGGACTGCAAATTTAGGGATTTATCTTACACAAAACCAACCTTTAAGCTAAAAATTATTAGTGCATTTCAAATTAGCTATTCGTACCGTAAAGCCTCGATAGGATCAAGTTTCGCAGCCTTTATTGCAGGATAAATACCCGAAAGCAATCCAACAATCAAACACAACGATACTCCCATAAACATCCATCCCCATGGTACAATAAAAGTCCCACTCATCGAAAGCGAAAGTAAATTGCCAATGATAATTCCAAATAAAATTCCTAAAAACCCTCCCATCTGACAAATAACAATTGCTTCAGTAATGAATTGATCTCTAATGTTTTTTTGTGTCGCACCAAGCGACTTGCGAATGCCTATTTCACGTGTTCGTTCCGTTACCGAAACAAGCATGATATTCATCAATCCAATGGCCGCGCCAATAAGAGTGATGACTCCAATTATTACTGCTGCCGCCCGCAGATAAACTAATTGCCCGAAAAGTAAATTTGAAAGCGCATCACTTTTGGTGATTTCAAACGAATCCTCTTGTCCAATGGGATCTTTACGTACACTTCTCATCGAACTCGTTGCTTCGCCAACAGCAGGTTCTATATCTGATACTTGATCAACTTTTACAGTAATGGAGTAGGAGGTTTGGTCGGTTGCATAGTACTGTTTAACATTCGATAGTGGTAACAAACAAATTTTATCGCCACCAAATCCCATGCTTGAACCCCTCTCTTTCAAAGTGCCTATTACCAGGTATTTTGCGTTTCCTACACTCACAATTTTGTCGATGGGATCGGCATTGATAAATAGCTTTTCAACAAGTTCTTTACCTAAAATGCAAACATGCTTCCCAAGTTCTAAATCTGATTTCGAAAAATTTCGCCCTTCAGCGATTACGTATCCAGAAACATCAAGATAGTTTTCATCGGAACCCATTACCAAAATATTGGGATTTGATTTTTGAGATTCAAATTTTAAAGTTGCAACTTGCGTGGCCATGGTTGAGACAGAAACTTTCCCCTCGAAATTCATTCTATCAGAAAAAGTCAAAGCCTCATTATAGGTGATTTTTTTATGTTTCTTACTACGTTTTACATTGTTTCCCATTCGAATATTCATCCCTGAATTTCGGATGGTAAATGAATTGGATCCCATAGATGAAAACGAGCTACTGATTGAAGCTTTTATGGCATCTATGGAGGTTAAAATTCCAACAAGTGCCATAATCCCAAACGCAATTATCAATACTGTTAAAACCGTTCTTAAGGATTGGCTTCTGATGGCTTGAAGCGAAATTTTGATATTTTCTTTGGTCGTCACGGCTTCAAAGTTAAACAACAAGATCGCCTTAACAGAATTATTTTGCGAAAATGCTAAAAATCATGGCTGAATCGTATGGTTAGATATAATATTATCCGTAAACTTGCGTTTCAAACATTAAATATCCAAAAAAGTATCATGAAAAAAATATTTGTAATCGTAAGTTTCTTATTGGCTTGTTCAGGTGGAATCGTTTCAGCTCAGTCCGAAAAGCCTGCAACAGCTACTAAAACTCAATCAGCTACATCAGACAAAAAATCAGAAAAAGCCTGTTGCCATAAAGGTGCAGAGGGATCAAAATCTTGTTCTGATAAAGCAGCAAAATCTTCTTGTAGCCCAAAAGGTAATTCTGAAGTAAAATCAGAAAAACCAACCGATACAAAAAAATAAACTTAATAATGTTAATAAAAAAATCCCGAATTAATTCGGGATTTTTTTATTGATGAACAATAAAAGCTATTTTTTATAGGAGTTCAATTAATTCATCTAAACTTTTTATAGTAATCACATTTTCATGATTACTTGTGCTATTATCTGGACACAAATAAATAGATCTCATCCCAGCACTGATTGCTCCCATTATATCGGTTTGATAAGTGTCACCAACCATTAAACAGTTTTCAATATTTACTGCTCCACTTTTTAAAACTGCATAATGAAATATTGAGGGATCAGGTTTGTTGATGCCAATTTCTTCCGAAATAAAAACATGATCGAAAAATTCTGCTAATCCGGATTCTTTTAATTTAATGTGTTGTGACTCAAGAAATCCATTTGTAATGATGGAAAGATTATATCGTCCATGAAGATGAGAAAGAATGTTTTTTGCACCAGGAATAAGATGTTGTTTATAAGGCGTTCGTTCTACAAACTTATCTGCAATGAATAATACTGTATCTTGATTGTGAATATTAAAGTCTTGCAAAGTATGCATGAATCGATGCAATCTTACTGCATCTTTTCCAATTTTATTTTCTGCATAAAGTCCCCATAATCGTTCATTGTGTTTTCTATATTGAATATGAAATTCTTTAAATGATGGAATACCTAATTCTTCTAATTCCATTTCTGTAAAAAGTTCATTCAAACTTTCCTCCGAATTTTTATCTGTATCCCAAAGTGTATGATCAAGATCGAAAAAGATGTGTGTAATATTTTTCATTTGTTTATTTGATGTTGTAAATCTTGTAAAGTAGAAGCATGAAATATTTCAAACATAGTCAACATAAATGCCGACCAAAAAACTAATGAAACAAACATATAAAGCAATATTTTTCTTCTGTTGTCAACTAAGCTATTTGCGATAATTGTTCCAATGGGAATTGATAATATTATTGGAGTGAGAAAGGCTATTCCATAAAGGCCATATTTCTTCCAGATTTTAACAATATTTCTATTCCTTTTTGTGAATATTTTTTTTGGTTCAGATTTTTTTTCAATATATTCATAATGTATATCAAGTTCTTGATCAACGTCTGCAACTGGACTGGAAAACGGTTCTGATTTCACAAATGCTAGTTTTACTTTGTGATTAAATCGATGCCAAATAGTTATAATCGTTCGAGAAAAATAAGTGAAAACTATAACGCCTAACATCCCTCCTAAAACACAATAAAAAATAGTTTCTACAAATGTAAATTCATAGCGTTGATCGTAATAAGCAAATGATGGTCCTGCAACAAATTTGACACTACTCAAAAGTATAACTAGGATAATTTTTCCCAGTTCGTTCATGATAACATGTAATTAATATTGATAAAGTTTAATTTTTTTCTTGTAAAGTATTTCATTGATTACAACTTAACTCCAAACGCTAAATCGCCTGCATCACCGAGACCGGGAACGATATAACCTTGTGCAGTTAATTCTTCATCAATAGCTGCAATCCAAATAGTAACTTCTTCTGGCAGATGCTTTTTTAAATATTCCACTCCTTGAGTACTTGCCAATGCAGCAACGATATGTGTATGCTTAGGTTTCCCTTTTTCCATCATTGCTTTAAAAGTAACTACCATTGAAGCGCCAGTAGCAAGCATTGGATCTGCTAATATTAAAATCCGATTATCCAATGACGGTGAACTAAGGTAATCTAAATGGATTTCGAACGATCCATCTTTGTGATGCTTACGATAAGCAGAGACAAATGCATTATCAGCATGATCAAAATAATTTAAAATTCCTTGATGTAAAGGCAAGCCAGCTCTTAATATTGTCGCTACAACTGGTTGTTCCGCTAAAACTGGTACGGGTGATATACCTAATGGTGTAACTACGTCCCTAATCATATATGGAAGTACTTTGCTGATTTCTACAGCAGCCATCTCTCCAATTCGTTCTAAATTTCTTCTGAAACGCATTCGATCATTTTGCACTTCAACATCGCGTATTTCAGCAATAAATTGATTGATGATAGAATTTGATTCGCTTAAAACATGCACCATTTGCTATTTTTTTATAGATAAAGTCCCCCGTTCAATGCAATAACTTGACCGGTCATATATGCCGAAAGTTCACTACACAAATATACAATGCATTCAACTAGTTCCTCTGGATTTCCTAATCTTCCTGAAGGAATTTCGCGAATTAAATTTTCACGTGTTTCAGAATCTAATCCGTTTATCATTCCAGTATTGAAATATCCAGGAGCTATACAATTAGCGGTTATACCAAATCTTGACAATTCAATTGCTTGCGCTCTAGTAAATCCTTCTAGCGCAGCTTTCGAAGCAGCATAAGCACTAGTTCCTAATAAAGGTCGGTTAGCTACGATTGAAGATATATTTATGATTCTACTGTTTTTTTGTTTGCGCAGATGAGGAATTACATATTTATTAATCAAAAAAACAGCAGTAACATTTACCTTCATTATCGTATTCCAATCCTCTGCGGTTTGCTTCCAACTCATTCCACTAAATGATTTCCCTGCATTATTTATAACGATATCAATTCCGCCAAATTCAGCAACTATTGCTGTTATCATTTTTTTAATTTGTGATTCTTCTGTTAAATCAGCAACAAAAATTTTATGATTTTGCGAATCTTCAAGTTTGTTTATTAACGAAATTGCTTGGCTTTCATCAGTATGATAATGCAATGCTAAGTGATAACCTTTTAGCGCCAATCCTTTTGCTATCTTCTTCCCAAGTCCACCTGTTGATCCAGTAAGTAATACAACTTTTTTTTCCGACATATTCTTCATCGTTTCAGCCATCTTAAAATGGAAGGAAGTCGATTTAATTTCATCTGTAAATATACGCAATCCATAGCTCCAAAACTTTTATAAAATCTTGAAACACTTTCAATATTGGAGCCTCCGAAATCCAATACCACATTCGTGTTGACTAATTCTTGGATTAAAATATTAAATAGGAAATGCATCGCTCCACATTTTTTTCCTTCTGCCGAGCTAAATCCCTTCAAATAAACAATCCTTTTATTCGATTCCATAAAAAATGCACCAGCCATTGTTTCCCCATTTGAATTCATAACTGCCCAACATCTAGATTTGCTTTTTTCACTAAGAGTTTTCGTTAACGTGTGAAGCGTTTCAAAATCGTTTTCTGCGAATCCTAATTGCTTTTCTTTTTGATGAAGTTTAAATTGACTAACAACAGATTCGGGACTGTAATTTCTAATTATTGTTAGGTTAGCTTTTTCGGCTTTCTTTAAATTCCTAAGTAAATTTTCATGATACTGATGACGAATTGCTAAATAATCCTGATTTAAATTTAATTCTTGATAAACTCTTTTTTCAGTATTAATATTGGATGGAACATATTGATGAGAGCTGTTCAAGCAAAATTGCCAATAACGATATTTGATTGGTAAATTTTCCAGAAATTTATTGCGTTCATTTTCTGAAATATTTTGCTGTGAATAAACGCCAAAATGTCTTGTGAAAAAAGGTTGGTATAAATAATTTATTCCAAACTTTTTTTTTGAAGCAAATGGAAAAACTGCTTCATAATTATTTTCCACTATTCCTTTCCATCCTGGACAACACGCATCAAGATACCATGAATAGCCAAAAATTTGTCCATTATAGCTTTTATCAAGACAGGAATTCCACAAATCGTCATCGATTTCTTTGCGCGATAAAACTCGTATCATAAAAATGATTTTTTTTGTGCTCGAAATGTAGTAAATGTCTCTGCTCTATTATGTTTTATGATAAATTTTTCTAATGCCAACAATCCAAATCTTGATAATGCTTTTGGATGGCCAATTATAACCATTTCTTCTTTTTTAGCACTAATCTGTTGACGAAATGCCTTATTCAATAATGCTGCATTGTATCCATCAACAGAAACCGTATTATATGTAAATGTTGTAAGTAGCTTTTTTCTTTGTCCTGGTGTGGCAATAGGTTTACCATCACCTAATGATTTGTGAAAATGTGGATTTAATCTTCCTAACAAAAATAATTTCCAATAAAACAACGGTGAATTATAGATCGAACTAATTGGAAGCTCTGTAAAAACACCATTTGATTCTTCAATTAATGGATCATCATTAAATTTCCATTTGCTTTTACATGGCGCATTACGAAAATCATAATCATATTCATTTGATGAATACTGCCCATTCGGAAATACACTAGTATCTAATCGAATCCCATTTGTATATAATGCTGATTTTATTCTATTAAATGGTTGAATACACCAACCTCCTGCACGGAAAGCAAAGATTTGATTTGGGCCAGTAATTTCTTCTAGTTTCTTTTTATATCGATATACAATGTCTTCAATTTGTTGATCGTTCCAGTCATTTAACGTATACCTAGATACATTCATTTTCCATCCAGCTTCAGAATAACTACAATCTTCCCAATGTGGGTGTATATGCAATTGAATATCATGACCGGCTTTCCATAAATTATTAAGTTGTAAAATAATCAATTGATAATCTATTTCTAATAATGGAAATATACTTCTATATTCGTCAAGTTTAATTAAATATCCTGCATCAACAAATTGTACTAATTTCACATTATGTTTTTCTGACATCTCCATTAAGATTTTAGTGGGATGAAGAATACAACGGTCTGCAGTACCCGTTGTCCCAAAATATAATTCGTAATCAAATGTGAGGTAAATGTTCATGGTCAGTTTTTTAATTGGCCATTTTCACCAAAGGGAGTGTACATCGTTACTCCATATTCGTAATAATATTTTAGCATTACTTCTAACATCGTATTCGCGTCTATCAACATTGAATTCGCTTCACCAATAATTCCATTTATTAAAACATTTTCTTTTTCAAAAATAGGTTTTAATGCATCACAATTTCTCTTTACTGAATAAACCGGATTATGCACTTTTGTTTGAACTGTAAAATGATTTCCGTTTTCATCAATCATATCTGCATCAAAAATTTTTAAATCGTAAACTGGATATTTAAAGGGTACTGCATCTTCTAAAGTATGAAGATTCGTACACGCACCATTAAGAGTAGTTCCTAACATTAAGATTTTTCCTTTTTTTTCGCCTATTTTTCGAAATGGAGAGAGTTCATTATAAGGTGTAATTTGTTTGAAATGAGTGTTTGTGTAGTAGTCAGCAAGTGGTCCTAATGCGCAAACAGAATCGGTAGGATGGAGGCTTCTTTTCACATTCGGAAGCAATCGAAAATATTCTGAAATAGCTCCCATTTTGGATTTGGTTTTATGATAATCAAAAACAGGATTATTTTTTAAATAAGAACTATTACTTCCAGGAGCTGGAAACGCTGGCATTAATAATGTCCCATCATTTCCAATTACAGTTTCAAGTGCATCTATTAAAGTCGCTGGACCATTTTCAAGATATCCGATTTTGCTCATACTACTATGTACAAGTACAGAATCTCCTTTACTTAATCCTATTTTTTTTAGATCAATAATCAATTGTTCTGAAGTAATATTTTTCTTAGAAGTCTTCTGTTTTTCAAGATATTTTCTTCTTTTGTTTTTCTTCCATAACTTAACAGCTTCTAATAAAAAAGTAGGAGTGTATTTTATAAGAATATTTTTTAAATTATCTTTCAACGTATAACATTTTGGGAATTTGAAACGGGTTGTGATGCATAGTCCACAATTGCCTCATAAACATTTCGCCAACCTTTCCATGCATCACGATCATTAACACTTTGGTTATGCCATAATGTTACGAAAGTACCATTAACTGCTTTTACTTCGTCTACTAATTCTTTTGCACGTTTAATCGATTCTTCCGGACTTAATTTCATGTAGTCTTTCATAGTACCATCCATTAACATAAAAGGAATGAGCTTTAATTTGGTTTCAATATCAAGATCTAAATCATAAAAATTAAAAGGAGAACAAATACTTGCTCTAAATCCAATTTCCGAGGCATAGCCTAATGAATAATCTTCTTGAATGTCAAATTCTAAAAGGTTGCGATATGTGTCTGGAAAAGTAATTTTTAAAAAGTGTTGCCTGCTCTTAGTTACCTCACGTTTCAATAATTTACTTAATCGTCGTATCTCTTTTCTTAGTTGATCTTTGTTTTTATTACTCGCATAAGATGGATGTACGCCAACATCTGCGTAATCGGCAATTGATTTTATTAATGTTTGAAATCTTCTACTTCCCTCTATTGGAATATTTTTATCATATTCACCATAGTCGCCAACTAAAAAAAAATATATTTGTTTAAGGTGGTATTTATTTCTTATTGAGAGTTGCCATTCATAAGTATTATATGGATCAGCCTCGAGTCCTATTAATACTCTGAAACGCTCAATTATTTTTTTGAAATTCAAGGTAAATAATGCAAGACTAAAAGCTCCTACGTGTCTCATTAAACCTTTTTCTCTATATGCGTAAGCACTATCGATATCAAATGTAGAAATGTACTTGTAATGCCCTTCCCGAAATTTCAAAGAAGGAAATTTTTGCACTAATATTTTTTTTAATTCTTGAGCCCAAATATTTACAATTGGTTTATTTAAAAAACCTTTTTGAAAAGCAATACTTTGTTGCGGACTAAAACGCATGTGTTCATCTTTAATATGAGGAAGATATTCTTCATATCTGCAAACTAAATAAAAGGATGCACCAAAAATATCAAAGGGCATCATATATTTGGGATGTGTGCCAAAAAATACAGGAAAACCTTTCCAATCAAATACATTAATCTGTTGATCTTCTATTCCTTTTTCAAATAATATTCTAGAGGCAAAAATAAATGGTTCATCAGAGATACATTGATCAGAATAACTCAGCCTTGATTCCGTATGATTTTTGAATGTAGCTTTATCATGTGTAATTTTATAATCAATCCCAATAAGATCTTTTAAAATCAAATCGAAAATATACCGTAGTCTCGGAGTACTTTTATCTGTGTAAACGAGTAATTGTTCATTCATAATTCGTTATCTCCAAGAGTATTCAATTTTGATAGTGTATTTTTTATGAATTTTACATCATGCCCTCATCTGCAAAGCTATAAAAAGTTGACCCAGCGATGATCACATGATCAAGAACACTTATTTCTAAATTTTTACCTGCTTCACGAAGTTTTTTTGTCAATTGGATGTCCGCTTCACTGGGTTTATTGTTGCCACTTGGATGATTATGTCCCAAAATTATTGCACAAGCCCTTGCTTCAAGCGCTTCTCGAAAGATTATTTTAGGATCTACTACAGTTCCGGTCATTCCACCTGTGCTTATCGATTTTTTATTGATTAAACGATTTGCTTTGTTTAAAAGTATGATCCAAAATTCTTCGTGATTTAAGTCTGCAAGGTGAGGCTGAAGCATATCTACCGCATCTTTGCTGCAGGTAATTTGGGATTTTATTGGGGTTTCCTCTTCCCGTCTCCGTCTGCCAAGTTCAAGTGCGGCAACTAAGGTGATAGCTTTTACAGGACCTAATCCTTTTATTTTAGATAAGTCGGAAATCGTTAGCCTGCACAATGAAGAAAGATCATTATTGGCAAACGCTAAAACTTGACGAGAAAGATCTAATGCAGTTGATTTAGAAGTTCCAGTTCGCAGTAAGATTGCGATTAATTCGGCTGTTGAGAGGCTACTTTTGCCATATTTCATCAGTTTTTCTCTGGGGCGATCTTCTAATGCCCATTCTTTTATGTTTAGATGTTCCATCAATTTAAAAATAGTTTTAACTGCTAAAAAAAATGCAGTGATTTTGTGGGAGCTAAGTAAATAAAAAACGCCTTCCCGGCAAAGGAAAGGCGTTTAATAAATGATTGAAATTGCCTAATTAAAGACTATTTACGTGGCGCTGAATACTCGACTTTAAGTTAGCAGCTTTGTTTTTATGAATCACATTGGTTTTAGCAAGGCGATCTAACATAGTAGTAACTTTAGGAAGCAATTCAGTTGCCTGAGTTTTATCCTTCGTTGAACGCAATTCTTTTAAAAGATTACGTGTTGTTTTAGCCTGATAACGGTTACGTTCACGCTTTGAATCGTTTGAGCGGATACGTTTTTCGGCTGATTTGTGATTTGCCATTTTCTTTCCTTTTAATGTGATACCGAAGTATCTTAAATCTTGTGTAGCCCGTACGGGAATCGAACCCGTGTTTCCTCCGTGAAAGGGAGATGTCCTAGACCCCTAGACGAACGGGCCATTTATATCCTTGGTAAGGGAGGGCAAAAGTAGTATATTTTTTCCAATTGCCAAGCCTTCTTCAAAATATTATCTTGAATGTCAAATTTCTCTGTTTATATCGAATTGTTCGAGGTAATCAGCAATTCTTTTGAGAAAACTGCCACCCAAGGAGCCATCAACAACTCTATGATCATAACTTAAAGAGAGAAACATCATGTGACGAATAGCGATTGCATCACCTTGTGGTGTTTCAATTACTGCAGGTTTTTTACGGATGGCTCCGGTAGCTAGAATTGCCACTTGAGGTTGATTAATAATAGGAGTACCCATCACATTGCCAAAAGTCCCTACGTTAGTAATAGTAAATGTACCACCTTGAATTTCATCTGGTTGTAGCTTATTTGCACGTGCTCGTTTGGCAAAATCATTTACTGTTTTCGTTAAACCAACCATGTTCATTCGATCTGCATTCTTAATTACGGGTACTATTAAATTTCCAGAAGGTAAAGCAGCTGCCATTCCGATGTTGATGTTCTTTTTGATAATGATTTTTGTGCCATCAACACTTATATTTATCATAGGAAAATCTTTGATAGCTTTAACAACCGCTTCAATGAATACGGGTGTATAGGTAATCTTTTCACCTTCTCTTTTCTCAAATGACAGTTTGATTTTTTCCCTCCACATCACTAAATTCGTTACATCAGCTTCCACAAACGATGTAACATGCGGAGAGGTATGCTTACTCATTACCATGTGATCGGCAATTAATTTTCGCATACGATCCATTTCTATAATCTCAAAGTCCCCCGACATGGAAGAGGCGGAAATATTTGAAGCAGTAACATTTTGAGTTGCAGTTGGTTTTGGCGTATTAGCAATAACTGTTTCTGCAAGTGGCGCCGCGTTTACTTTGCCATTTTTTCCAGATTCAATAAAAGAAAGGATATCTTTTTTGGTTACACGACCTTCCGCTCCGGTTCCTAGTATGCTATCCAATATATTTTGTGAAACGCCTTCTGCCGCTGCAATTGTTCGGACTAAAGGAGAATAAAATCTTCCTTCGGTAGATGCAACTATGTTGTGAACTTGTTGTTGTATTTGAGTCGATACAGGAGCTTCAACCTGATTAATCATAGGAGCGACAACAGCGGGAATTATAGATGCTGATTGTGAAGAGTTTGCATCAGCGATAGTACTAATGATTGCAATCGCTGTTCCTACTTGAACTACATCGCCTTCGTTAAATAGTCTTTTGATAAGTACACCAGCAGCAGTAGAAGGCACTTCTGAATCTACTTTGTCGGTAGCAATTTCAAGTACAGATTCATCAGCATCGATAGTTTCACCTTCATTCTTTAACCAACGAATAATCGTTGCTTCATGTACACTTTCACCCATCTTGGGCATCTTCAATTCAACTTGCGCCATAGCTTTATCAGATCAATAATAATTGAATAATTCTGGGTTGCGAAGGTAGAAAAAATGCCTTTGTGATAGGATAAAAGGTTCATCAAGCTTTTAAATAAAATTAAAATTCTTTCTAAATAAAATAGGAATCTAAGCTAATCGTTAATAACCTTGCATGAGATCTGCAATAACCACCGCCCCATTACCTATGACGCAACAGGATGAAACGATCCTCAACGCTGTTTCCGCTTATAGAAAAAAACTCTATGATTTCATTCGTGCGCGAGTTCGAGAAACAGCCGATGCTGAAGATATTTTACAAGATGTTTTTTATGAACTAACAGCTAGCTATAGAGTTTTACAACCTATTGAACAAATGGCAGCATGGCTGTTTAGAGTAGCCAGAAATAAAATTACTGATCGTTACCGAAAGCATAAGCCAATATTATACGACGACTTGCATTCTGGTTATTCGGAAGATGGGGAGGAACGATCCTTTTTAGAAGAAATATTAGGCGCTGAAAATGATCCAGGTTTTGGATTAGTAGATAACGAGTTAATTCGTGAATCTCTTTTGCAAGCCTTAGAAGAATTACCTCAAGAACAGCGAGAAGTATTTATTCGTCATGAGATTGATCAAGAAAGTTTTAAAGAAATAAGTGAAGATCTCAACGTTTCAATTAATACGTTACTCTCTAGAAAACACTACGCCATTAAATTTCTTCGTCGAAAATTGGCTGGTCTGTACAGTGAAATGTTTTAGAATTATTATCCTTAATGAATTAATAAAATAAATTTAGTATGAAAGCAAAGTGGATTGTAAAATGTGTTGTTGGCTTTATTATGATGGTTGCCTTAGCAACACTTGTGTTGATGTTATTGTGGAATGCAATTATGCCGGATATTTTCCATCTCACAACGATTACTATTTGGCAATCATTAGGCTTACTTCTTATCGCTAAATTACTTTTTAAAGGCGGAAATGGTATGATGATGGGTGATCGATTCAAACAACATTGGAAAAATAAAATGGAGAATATGAATCCTGAAGAACGCGAACGTTTCAGAGCTCAATGGGAACAACGTTGTAGCAAGTGGGGACAAAAATGTAAAGAGGAATAATTGAGTAGATCCATAAAAATAAGAGGGGAGAATTTTAATTCTCCCCTCTTATTTTTTATGGATTATTTGCTGTTTTCTTCAGGAGCTGGTCCCTTTCCTTTTCGTTCTTGCATCCGTGCTTTCATCTCTGCTTTCCTTTTTTCCTGCATTTCGTCATATTGCTTTTGTTGTTCAGGGGTAAAAATGGAACCAAGGGTAACTTCTAATGATTCATGATTTTTACGCATCTCATCACGTGCACCACTACGATTTTGTTCAAATTCTAAGATTGCAGATTTAACCTGCGAAGCTTGTTGATCGTTAAGCTTTAGTTTATCCTTTAATAACTGTGTTCTTTTATCGGCTCTTTGTTCTGGAGTCAATTTAGAACCATTTTCCATTTGGTGTCCTTCTGGCTTTGCTTCTTGTGCATGAATGTTACCTGCAAGTAAAAGACAAAAACTAAGAGCGAGAATGGATACTTTTTGATTGATTTTCATAATATGTGATTTGTTAGGTTGGAGTCAAGTTATTTAAAATGGTTTAATAGAATAGTTAATTTGGAAATATTAATATCAATATTTCTTTTGAATGTGAACTTTGTTCCTCCTAATCATTTCCTTTAAACTAGTTTTAACTATATCTCCCATATTTCTACATTTCAAGAAGATGTCACTTTTGTAATAATCCGCTAATTCACCTTTCAGCTGAGTAGTTTTTTCCAAAGTAGAGATTGTATCCTTACTCATGGTGTCAACTAACTCTTTGAGCATATATTTCGCTGCATTGATACGCTTTCCAATTAAAGTTCGCTCTTCAACTTGATATTGATGCATTGTTTCGGGTGTGATACATTTTATACAGATATCGACAAAAGCTTTGTTTTCTTTAAAAAACTGAGGGAGATACAAACTTCTCCTTCCTTCGAAACTTTGCTGATCGAAATCAATTGCTCGTATTCGATAATGTACTTCTTCAAAATCTGGAGTGATATCTATCACATAGTTGTAAGCGCGCATGTCACCAAGTAATCTCACAAAGCATCGTTCATTAAATTTTACAAACTCTTTTGCTAATCGAATCTCACTTAATCCTTTTTCTTCTAAATTTTTTTTGATAAACATATCGCCAGGAATTCCTGCAATATGTTCTTCAATTAATGTATTGCCATTTACAAAATAACTAATTCTATTTGGTGATAAAATATGTTCTAGTTCTAATCCATATATTCGAGAAGCATCAGCTTGTTTCAAATAAAAATAATCATAATTATCGTTATAATTATTTACAATTCTTATTCGAAATGGTTTTGAATTTCCAAAAGTACAAAAGTCGACACGCTCAACGGATAGATGTTCCATTACGGAAATATCACCGCCTGTTTTTAATTGAGCATACATTCCGGTAAGTGCACTATTTAATTGATTCATTTCTGATGGTGCAAAATATACCGTTTCCCATAAAGTATCTTTCCCATTCCGATCAAAAAGAGGAAATGCATTTTGAAACCTTAATAAGTCACTGTACTGGATTTCTGCATTCACCTCACGACCATAATGCTTAAGGTATTTACGCAATAAATCACCTATAGGATAAATAGGTTTCTTCTTGGATATTTCCTGTTCTGACATTTTTTTCTTGCTGGTTATTCAATTTTTCTGATCACTAATAAACCGTCACGAACAGGGAGTAATACCTTTGAAACACGAGTGTCATTTTTTACTTTTTCATTAAATGCATGAATATGTTTGGTATCGTCATCCCATTCTTTTTCATCTTCAATAATATGCCCACTCCATAACACATTGTCAGCAATAATATAACCTTCAGGATTTACTTTCTCAAAAACTAAATCATAGTAATTACAATAATTTTGTTTGTCAGCATCTATAAATACAAGATCGAATTTTAAATTTAATTCTGGAATTGTTTTTAGTGCATCGCCACAAATAGCTTCTATTTGATTTTGGAATTTGGATTTGTTGATGAAACGTTGTACCATTTCACTTAATTCATCATTAATATCAATAGTAATTAATTTGCCATTTGTATTTAATCCTTCAGCAAGACATAATGCCGAGTAGCCAGTGTAAGTACCAATTTCTAAAATTGTATTCGGTTTAACCATATAGCTTAGCATCGACAAAAACCTTCCTTGTAAATGACCCGAGAGCATTCTTGAGTGTAAAACCTTCGCATAAGTTTCACGACTTAATTCTTTTAATAATGGTGACTCTTCATCGGAATGCACTTCTGCATAAGTTAATAATTTTTCATCTATGAAATCCATATTTACATTATGTGTTTTGTATAAAATTTAAAGTCCTAGTCTGTTTAATCCTGATTTTGCTTTTTGATCAATACTATTTTGATATTCGTGATCCCGAAACGAAAGGGCTTTTTCATAATATTTAACTGCCATTATCTTATTATTTTGATCCTCATATATTTTCCCAACAAGTAGCGCTGAATTCGCAGCAAAATAGTAATTGCTACTTGCACCGTTTTTAATGGTTTGATCATAAAAATAAAGTGCTTTTTCGAAATTATTTTGTTTGTCGAATATTCTTGCAATTCGATAATTGAATTCTAATTGATCTTTATGTGTGGGAAAATTTGCAATCGTTTTATCAGCTAATTCTTGCAATGACTTATTATAATATCCACCATCAAACAACAAACGACTTCGAAGTAAAATAATATTTGGAATCTCAGTTCCTTTTGCATCACTTAATGCTTGTTTGTCTTCATCTACAATCGATTTTCCTCGGTTGGATTGTTTGCAATAAGACATATTCAATAAATAGCCTTCTGTATCACCTTGTAATAATTTTACCCACGCTATACGTTGCCAAGCGGAGTTAATGTAACTTTTTCCTTTGTACGTTTCAATGTATTTTTTAAAATTATTTATAGAAGAAAAATTCAAATTATTTAATAAGGCTGTACCTTCCATAAAATCTAGGTAACATAAATTACTTGCTTCTGGATTTTTCTTTATATAACCAAGAATAGTAATTACACTATCATTCTCTCCATTTGACGCATGAAAAACAGATTTTGCAAATTGCAGAAATGGTTTTTCATTGAGCTCACTTAAATTGCTTAATCTATTTCGAATTTTTATGTCGTTGCGATCTTTACCTAGATTCATATCTAAAAAAGTAAGCATGACAATTGTTTCATCTCTTAAATAAATTAACTCAGGTTGCTTGTATGTTGAATTAAGAAGTATATTTAATTCTCCTAATCCTTGAACTATCGTACCATTTAATCCAAGCAGACTGGTTACCCAAGAATAATTTTTAGGTATCGCACCAACAAGGGAATGTATTAACCCTAATCCGCGTAAGTTTGGTTTAAAATCGGAAAATTCTTTTTGATTTTCTGCTAATAAAAAAAAAGCTTTTCTAACATCATAGATGCACCCAATGTATTCTTCAAACTTTACTCTCGCTAATGCGATTTGTAAATACATTTCTGCAATGCACAGTTTTTGATAAGGAGATTTTATTTTATTTTCTGCTAAAATTTTAATGCGAATCTCATTATTTGTTTTTAACTTTTCAAGATCATTTTTATTCTCATTAATAAATGATTGTAAAAAATCAATTTGACTTTCAATATAAATCGGAATTAGATTTTTTGGGTTTGCAATTTTTTCTTCCGCTAATTGCAATTTACTTTGTTGGAAATTTAATTTTATGGCATAATTATATGCAGAAAGGCAATTTGCCGTCCATTGGTAATCTGCCTTAACTGTCAGATTGAAAAAAATAAAGAAGAGGAGTAATAATCGGCGCATAGTGACGTCGTCATTCAAAGAAACGAAAAAAAAGAAGGATTTAGCTAGAATTTGGACTTTATATTTTTTATCGCTCTAATATTGAAAAAAGGCTCTTTTTTTTCAATAATTTGTTCCTATTAAAATGTTTATTGGATGATCCTTTTTACATTCGCATAAATTTCAATCAAATGTTAAACTTAGTTTTTGCCGATGATCAATTCCGTGACCAATTGCTTCCCTTTGCTTTTACGCGTCCTGTTGCCGATATTAGAGTCGGTATTTTAACTATTCGTCAAAAATGGGAGACTGTTTTAAAAGTTCCTGAAGGAGCTTCTGGTTCACTTACACAGTTTTATCTCTCTGGTAAATATCATCTTTCTCCAGATAAAGAATGTTTGTTACTAAACGGTGCATTGATGCCAGATGAAATATTATTGCGTCTTGTATTAAGTTTAAAAGTTGGACAGCAAATTATTCATCATGATCGATTGCTTGCAGCGGTTGTTGATCGTTCAATTTTAGAAGGTAAAGAATACATCTCACCCTTACCAGGTTTGGAGCGAATAGAATATGTTGGCCAGCCTCTTTTAATTAACAATATTTGGAGCATTTTTTCAATGAATGATGCTGCCATTCGATCCGATTTTCAGTTGCTAACAAAAGGTCGTAGATCAGAAATTATTTCTAGTTCCAACCAAACAATTAAGCCAGATCAGATTTTTATTGAACAAGGTGCAAAAATTGAATGTTCGATTTTAAATGCTTCAACGGGTCCTATCTACATTGGTAAAGATGCAGAAATAATGGAAGGATGTATGATTCGTGGCCCTTTTTCATTAGGTGAAAGTGCAACACTAAAGATGGGTGCTAAAATTTATGGCGCAACCACAATTGGTCCTGGTTCTAAAATTGGGGGAGAGGTAAGTAATTCTGTAATTTTTGGTAACTCAAATAAGGGACATGATGGATTCCTCGGAAATTCCGTTTTAGGTGAATGGTGTAACCTGGGTGCCGATACAAATAATTCCAACTTAAAAAATAATTATTCCGAAATTAAACTGTGGAATTATCTTGCTAATGATTATGTGAATACCTCACTTCAATTTTGTGGTTTATTTATGGGTGATCATAGTAAATGTGGTATCAATACGATGTTCAATACTGGAACAGTTGTGGGTGCTTGTGCAAATATTTTTGGTGCTGGATTCCCTCCTAAATTCATCCCTTCTTTCACTTGGGGAGCAGTTGAAAATTCCGAAATATTTTTAATTGATAAAGTGATTGAATTAGCGGAACGTGTTATGGCTCGTAGAAAAATGATCATGACAGATGCTGATAAAAATATTTTGTCGCACTTGTACTTGATACAATTAAAGCCGCATTCAGAAGATTAATCCTAAATTTAATTTGGAAATTTGTGATGCAGTTAAAGGTATTCTAAATACTTTTTTTGGCATATTCATTGACCATAGCGCCGCTCGTTAAACACCATGGCTTTGCGCTGCCATATTGACACAGAAAAACATGATATCAGATCAAAATAATAATATTCCATTTATTACAATGCCTATTTCAGATGATGAACCTGAATTAATACCCTTACTTACCAATGAAGACGAAGAGCTTATGAATAATGAGCAGCTGCCCGACATTGTGTCGGTACTGCCATTAAGAAATACAGTGCTTTTCCCAGGAGTTGTCATACCAATAACTGTTGGTCGTGATAAGTCAATAAAGTTGATTAAAGATGCTTATGCATCTGATCGAATTATTGGTGTTGTATCACAAAAGGATGTGAGCGTTGAAGATCCAAAGCTGACGGATCTAAATAGTATTGGTACTGTAGCACAGATTTTACGAATGTTAAGGATGCCAGATGGTAACACAACAGTTATCATTCAAGGAAAGCGAAGATTCAAAATCAAAAATATTGTACAAGAAGATCCCTATTTAAAAGCACAAATAGAACCATTTGTTGATCATACTAAAGTAGAAACGGACCAAGAGTTCGGTGCGATTGTAGATTCGTTGAAAGATATTTCTATGCAGATTATTCAGAGCTCTCCAAATATTCCATCGGAAGCAAGTTTCGCAATTAGAAATATTGAAAGTCCTTCTTTCTTAATCAATTTTATTTCTTCCAACATGAATGCTGATGTTGAGAAAAAACAAATGTTATTGGAGATGGATGATCTGAAAGATAGAGCAACAAAAGTTTTAGAGCATCTTACGAAAGAATTGCAAATGCTCGAATTGAAAAATCAAATTCAGAGTAAAGTAAAAACAGATATTGATAAACAACAACGTGAATATTTTTTAAACCAGCAACTCAAAACAATTCAAGAAGAATTAGGAGGCAATACTCCCGATAAAGAATTGAGTGAAATGCGTGAGCGAGCAAAGACTAAAAAATGGTCGAAGGATGTTTCGGATATTTTCAATAAGGAAATGGAACGACTTGGTAGAATTAATCCTGCCGCCGCTGAATATTCTGTTACTTTAAATTATTTAGATTTATTGTTAGAATTGCCATGGGAAGAATTCACGAACGATAATTATGATCTTAAACGTGCTGAAAAAATTCTTAACAGAGATCATTTTGGTTTGGAGAAAGTGAAAAATCGTATCCTGGAATATCTTGCTGTTATTAAATTGAAAAAAGATATGAAATCCCCTATCATGTGTTTGGTAGGTCCTCCTGGAGTAGGTAAAACTTCTTTAGGAAAATCAATTGCAGAGGCACTGGGTCGTAAGTATGTGCGAATGTCTCTCGGAGGGTTGCGTGATGAAGCAGAAATTCGCGGACATAGAAAAACATATATCGGAGCAATGCCTGGACGTATTGTTCAAAATATTAAGAAAGCTAAATCCTCAAATCCAGTTTTTATTTTAGATGAGATTGATAAAATCACTAATGATTTTCATGGTGATCCATCTTCAGCATTGTTGGAAGTTTTAGATCCAGAACAAAATACTGCGTTCTATGATAATTATGTGGAGATTGAATATGATTTAAGTAAAGTATTATTTATTTCTACAGCAAATTCTTTAAGTTCTATTCAACCAGCTTTGCGTGATCGATTAGAGATTATTGAAATTAGTGGATATACATTAGAGGAAAAAATTCACATC
Source organism: Bacteroidota bacterium (assembly GCA_025352785.1). Classification (GTDB taxonomy): domain Bacteria; phylum Bacteroidota; class Bacteroidia; order AKYH767-A; family OLB10; genus JANXSD01. Next base: position 28,985 of record JANXSD010000047.1, on the reverse strand, counting down.
GCTCAAAAACATTTGGTAACAAAACAATTGGAAGCGCATGGATTAACAGCTACTACAACAACTTTTTCTCCGAATATGTTGAAAGTAATTATTGAACAATATACGTGGGAATCGGGTGTGAGGACACTCGAAAAATCTATCGCCTCGGTTGTGCGTTCGGTTGCTAAGATGGTTGCGATGGATGAACCATATCCAACAAAAATTACCGCAGAGGTAATTCGTAAGGCATTAGGTGCTCCTCGATTTATACAAGATAAATTACTTAATAATGAAATTGCTGGAGTTGTTACGGGACTTGCGTGGAGTGCGAATGGTGGAAGTGTTTTATTTATTGAATCAAGTTTAAGTAGAGGCAATGGCAAACTAACATTAACGGGTAACCTTGGTGATGTTATGAAAGAATCTGCTGTAATTGCATTGGCATTTTTAAAAGCACATGCTGATGAATTAAATATCGATTCACGTTTATTTGATCAATGGAATATTCACGTTCACGTTCCAGAAGGCGCAATACCGAAAGATGGACCATCAGCAGGAATAACAATGCTTACTTCACTTGCATCAGTGTTTACACAAAAGCGAATTAAAAGTAAACTTGCAATGACAGGTGAAATTACACTCCGTGGTAAGGTATTGCCAGTAGGAGGTATTCAAGAAAAAATTCTTGCTGCAAAGAGAACTGGAATAAAAGAAATTATTTTATCAATAGATAACGAAAAGGATATTTTAGATATCAAACCTGAATATCTTACGGAACTTAAATTCCATTATGTAGAAGATATGCTTGATGTCTTGAAGGTTGCTCTTACTACTCAAAAAGCAAAAAATGCAATTGATTTAACAATTAAAGAATCTTCCAAATCGCATCATACAGAATTATTACACGAATCAAAAGCCGCACATCCAATTGTTAAGAAGAAAAAAAAGGCTGTTCGTAATCGATGAACAATAAATAGTCAGGCGAGTAATTTTATTCGCTTGACTATTTTTTCACTTCTGCATTCATATCACACTTTGCACATCCAGCATTCGATTTTTTATGACGGAAGTTATCCCAAAGGCGTTTCGAGATAAAATATAAAGCAGTAACGAAAAGTAATCCAACAATAATTTCTTGCATTTGATCTATTTATTAAAAGATATTTTACAAATTTCGTCATTCTCTTTGATTTCTAGCACTAAAAAGGGGTATTTTTGAGCAAGTATTTTACTACTATGATTAAGACAGAAAACTATCTCCATTATAACCGCGAAGGACTTTCCAATGAAACTCTTATTGATCTTTACAAAGCACTTATAAAGCCTCGAATTATTGAAGAAAAAATGCTTGTTTTGTTACGTCAGAGTAAACTTGCGAAATGGTTTTCTGGAATTGGGCAAGAAGCCATCTCTGTAGGTGTTGCAATGGCTCTTCATAAGGATGAATATATTTTACCAATGCATCGTAATTTGGGTGTTTTTACTGTGCGTGGGATTCCTCTAAACCGTTTGTTTTCTCAATTTACAGGGAAGCCAGGTGGATTTACAAAAGGACGCGATCGTTCCTTTCACATGGGAACACAAGAGTACAAAATCGTTGGAATGATTTCTCATCTTGGTCCTCAAATGGGTGTTGCCGATGGTATAGCACTTGGGAATATTTTAAAAGATAAGGCACATGTTACTGCAGTTTTTACTGGTGATGGAGCAAGTAGCGAAGGTGATTTCCATGAGAGTATTAATGTAGCTGCCGTTTGGGATTTACCCGTAATTTTTGTGATTGAAAATAATGGATACGGCTTATCAACCCCAAGCAAAGATCAATTTCGGTGCAAGCAATTTATCGATAAAGCAATTGGTTATGGTATCGAAGGTGTTCAAGTAAATGGAAATAACATTCTAGAAGTTTATAAAACAGTAGATCGATTGGCGACATCGATGCGCGAAAATCCTCGTCCAATTATATTGGAGTGTTTAACGTTTCGGATGCGTGGACATGAAGAAGCATCAGGAACAAAATATGTCCCACAAGAATTATTTGAAGAGTGGGGCAAGAAAGATCCTATAAGAAATTACGAAGATTTTTTATTGTCCGAAAATATTATTGATGACGATTTTGTATCGATGATTCGTGCTGGAATAAAAGAAGAAATTGAAAAGGGATTAGAAATATCCTATTCAGAAAAAGAAGTAGAAGTACATACTGAAATTGAAGTTCGTGATATGTATGCGCACTCACCAAAAAATAGTATTCAACCAGTTTCATCTCTGAAATCAGAAAAAAGATTTTTAGATGCAATCACTGATGCAATGCGTCAAGCGATGCAACGTCATTCGAATCTCGTTATCATGGGACAAGATGTTGCTGAATACGGTGGCGTTTTTAAAGCTACTTTAGGTTTTGTGGAAGAATTTGGAAAAGAAAGAGTTCGCAATACTCCACTTTGCGAATCAGCAATTCTTGGTGCTGGATTAGGTTTAGCTATTAATGGTTGCAAATCAATTATTGAAATGCAATTTGCAGATTTTGTAACGTGTGGATTTAATCAAATTGTAAATAATTTAGCGAAGACGCATTATCGCTGGGGACAACCGGTTGATGTTGTTGTTAGAATGCCAACTGGTGCGGCTACTGGTGCAGGTCCATTTCATTCTCAATCAACGGAAGCGTGGTTTTTTCATGTACCAGGATTAAAAATTGTTTATCCTGCATTTCCTTCTGACGCTAAAGGACTATTAGCTGCTGCTATAGAAGATCCAAATCCTATTATGTTTTTCGAGCATAAAGCACTTTATAGAAGCATTAGTGAAAATATTTCCGATGATTATTATACTGTTGAAATTGGAAAAGCAAAATTGGTTCGTGAAGGAAACGATGTTACTATTGTCACTTACGGATTAGGAGTTCATTGGGCATTGGAAGCATTAGAGTTGGATAAAACTATTTCTGCAGATCTCATTGACTTAAGAACTTTATTACCTTGGGATGAGGAAGCGGTACTTGCATCTGTAAAGAAAACGGGAAAAGTAATTGTGATGCATGAGGATACTCAAACAGGTGGAATAGGAGGTGAGATCACTGCTCGTATTGCAGAGAAATGCTTTCCCTATCTCGATGCCCCACCAGTACGAATTGGAGCCCTTGATACGGCAATTCCGATGTCATCTAATTTAGAGTGGAATTTCTTGCCAAAAGATCGCTTCATTGATGCTTTGAAACTATTAGTGGATTATTAATTTCAGTTTTTAAAGCTGATTTTAATTCTTCTAATGCTTGTTTATTTTCCTTATTCTCTGATGCAGATTTTAGAAGTTTCTTTTCTTTCTCTGTGAGATGCCAACTTAAAGAAACATGTTCTTGTGTTTCAGGCATCTGAAAAGTTACGAATTTCAATGGGCCTTTGAACCAGCTCTGCGCAAATTGTAATTCTCGATCAAAAGTATAATCTTGCATAATTAAAAAATTGCCTGATACGTTTCGCATGGGTGCCATTAATTTTTCAGTGATGGTTTTAACACTGTTATTTTCTACTTTATTTTTTTTATGAGTATCTCTTATCTGTAAAAAAACAACCCCCGAAGTATTGGCGACGATCCATTCTCTAAATGTATATAAAAATTGAAGTGAATTTGTAACGCCATAATTGTCTCGAATACCAGCATCCATAACTTCCATTGCCGGCTCACTAGGTAGTGATATTGCAGGCATAATATATGGAAAAGCAGAATTCATTCTTAATGCACTTGTGATTTTTAAATTTGGCGCATCCGCAGAAGCAAAAAATAGTTGAAAGTCAACAGAATTGGCGATTTCATTAAATCCTGTATTACCAGAATCAGGAATATGAGATAAATAACTAACTGGTTGCGCTGATATGTGTAACGCCCTTCCATCATTAATTATGGTTGGACTAATCACCATCATAGGAATTTCTGCATTAAATTCTGGTTCATAATAATCACCTAGTCGTTTATCTAAAACATGACCCGTATTTTCTGAAAGTTGTTGTTCGAATGCATAAGCGCGATCTTTCACATAATGATATTTGCCATCTTTGAATTGTTGCATATTCATAAATAAATCCGCAACGGTTGCACTGAAAACAATGGAGTTTAATAAATCCTTACCTGTATTTAATAAATAACGATTATCAATATTTTGATTAGCTCGCATTAAACTATCATGATGTGATAAAAATAATTCGCGATAATAAACTGCACTTATCATTCCTCCCGATGAACCGGTGATAAAAGAAGTTAAGTGCATTAAGTCACCATTAAAGGTGCTATCAATTAATTGTAATGTTCGGAAGGTGAAAACACAAGAGCGTAATCCGCCTCCACTAACATTTAATAAAACCATCTTAGGCTTTTCAACACCTCTTTTTACCCAATTTGCTTTCCAATTATTTAATATTTGTATGGTATGCGCAACATCTTTTTCATAGTGACCATTCGTAACTTGAGCTTCTAATGTTTCACGATCATATTTAATTGTATTCTTTGCATAATTTAAACCATACGCTTGATTTCGTGGATTAAAAGATTCGAATTGAGATAGAAAATTCAATCCAATAAATAAAAATATTAAAGCGGTATTTGCCCATGCTCTAAGCCAATAACGAAGTACGCCACTCAACATTATTAACATGGTGAATAAAAGTAAAATGCTTCCTCCGGCTGGTAAACGAATGAAATTATAATCTCTAAAAAGCCCAAGTGTAATAAAGGTTACAAAAACTACTATTTCAATTACAGCGGCATTGAGATGATTCTGTCTGAATACTCTTTCAAGCATGTATTTTTGGTAGTGTCGCGTGTCTCTTACAATTTTTACTTTCCAGGGAAAAATTAAATAGGTGTCAACACGCCATGAATTTTTACCAACATTTCCCATATAAGGTGCTATTGGTGAAGTTTGATCATCATCGGCATGTTCTACGCCAAATAATTTGTAAATATCTTTATTCGTTATCATAAAGTAACGAAGTGTAAGTACTATTACAATAAAAAATCCTGCTAAAAATACTCCTATGTTTAACAGGATTTCGTTGATGTCCTTTAACTGACTATAATATTGAAAATTAAATATCTTGTAAACATAAATTATGATGAAGATCGTTGGAATAATGAAATTATTATGTGTGTATTTCTGAAATGTTCTTGAAAGTGTTGCAAGAAACGGGAAACGAAAACTGTTCAAGATGAAACTAGAGATATTAAATGCCATCACAAATGATCCTAAGCAGACACCCATCATAAAAAAAGCCCGTTGCCCAACATAACCCATATATTCAGGATCTAAAAAAAGAAATGGGATTCCAAATTTGGTAGCGATCGATTGTGTAATAAATCCAAACAGTAAAATCCAATAGAACATCATTATCTGATTCTTCTTGAAGTGTAGAACCACAAGTTGAATAGGAAATGAATGAATTACTCTGGAGATAAACTGTCTAAGGTGCATTATAATTGATAACCACTATATGTACTACGTATTTTAACGTAAAAAGTTAATTTAAATTAGGATTAAGAACGAACACATTAACAAAAGATGGAAAGATAGACCCAAACGAATGGTACAGAAAGTAAAAGTCCATCGAAACGATCTAACATTCCACCGTGTCCAGGAAGCAGCGATCCAGAGTCTTTTACTTCCAAACTACGCTTTAGCATTGATTCAGTTAAGTCGCCAAAAGTGCCCGCAATAACAATTATTAGAGCAATAACAAGCCAGTTTGTCAAACTAAGTTGAGGGTTATAATGCCACAAAATCCAAGCAGCTAATAGGGCAGATAGTCCACCACCAATACTTCCTTCCCAAGATTTTTTAGGCGAAATTCTTTCAAATAATTTTGTTTTTCCAACCAAATTTCCAAAGATGTAAGCAAACGTATCACTACTCCAAAGTATAATAAAATATCCCCCTACAATGCCAGCATCATACTGTTGGGCATGGGTAGAAATTTTATTTAACAATATAAAAGGTACTACAGCATAAATAATTCCAAGCAGAGTGTATGCAATATTTGTAAATGGTTCAGATTTCTTACGATAGAGTTCTGCTAAAAATAGTAATGTGGTTACTGGATAAATAATAGAAGTAATATTTAATTTAATATAATCAGCAAACATTCCACTCATAACAATATAAATAGTTGCTCCGGAAATCATTCCTAATACAATATTAGGTTGCCGTTGATCATTCTTTACAATCGTATAAAATTCTTTTAATGAAAGCATCGCAACAAGTAAAAAAAGCAATTGAAAACTTAATGGCCCATAAAATATGGATGCAAAAATTGTTGCTACGAATAGTGACCCTGTTAACAGGCGCTGCCAGAAATTATTCACAATAAGTCATGTTCGATTAGAATTAATTTAGCATTGATTTCTTCCGCTGCAGACACATATAATTCAATCTCACCAAACGCATAAGATGAGTCTTTTTTATCAACTTGAAAAGATATTATATCTGCCTCTTCTAATACTGCTTTAGCAATTTCTATTTGATACGATTTATCACTGCTGTAAACTTTCAGCCAATTTGCTTGAAGCGTCATTCTTAAAGCTCTCTTTCATCAACCATAAATACAAATAATTGCGTTGGGCCATGCGCACCCAATACCAATTTCCCATCAATGTCTGCCGTTCTACTAGGTCCAGTTACTATAGTAATACTTGAAGGTAATTTCGGATATTTATGTCTTAGCCATGTGATCCCATCCTTTAAATCAAGCGCTAACTGAATTGCTTTACAAAGTACTACATGAACAGGAGCAAATGCTGGTGCTGTGCGAGTATGTTCGCGAGAAGAAAAAATAATACTTCCCGTACGCGAAATTAAGCACTCGCAAGTTGTAACAACAACATCCATTGTTGCGAGTTCATCGACAGCAACATAATGTGGAAGTTCACATTCTGTTAAGAGATTTGATAAGCCATCTTCGGTGCAAACAATGTTTTTCCACTTGTATTGCAAACCAAGATTTACAAGACCATCGGCAAATTCAAGTTCATTTTCTATTAGAAAAAATTTACCACCAGCTAATGTTAATTTATCAGCAAATACTAATACAGGGTCTTCGTCAGTTTGTTGAAATACCGAACTGTCGAAGTCTAACTTCGGATAAGGGTTTGGCGTTTTACTAAGTAATGAGGCCCTTATTTTCTTCAACACCTTTTCGCGAGTGGTGCTTTCTTCCATGCTTTATATTTCCTAATTCGTAGGGTTTTCTACTACTGGAGTAACTAATTGCGATTCTGAATGACCATTCGTTGTAATGGTTGTATTGGAAGCTAAAATAGCGGTTGTATTAACATCATTTTTTTTCGTTAAGTCAGAAGGTGTAATTTCTTCTTTATCCCATTTGCGTTTACCGAAAATAGTTTCAAGATCTTCCTTGTAAATTACTTCTTTTTCCAATAAAGTAGCAGCGAGTTTATCAAGTTCCGGACGATGGTTGCGAAGTAATTCAACTGTGCGTTGATACGATGCCTCCACCATTTTCTTTACTTCATTATCGATGAGTTCGGCAGTCTTTTCACTGTAGGGTTTAGTAAATGTATAGTCAGCATTTCCTGATGAATCATAGAAACTGATATTGCCTATTTTGTCATTTAATCCAAACAATGTTACTGATGCATAAGCTTGTTTAGTGATTTTTTCAAGATCACTTAATGCACCTGTTGATACTACTCCAAATGTTACAAATTCTGCTGCTCGTCCGCCCAACGCTGCACACATTTCATCAAGAATTTGATCCATTGTTGTTAGTTGCCTTTCTTCTGGAAGATACCATGCGGCACCTAATGAATTTCCACGAGGCACAATCGTTACTTTTACTAATGGAGCGGTATGTTGCAATAACCAACTCACAGCAGCATGCCCTGATTCATGATAAGCGATGGTGCGTTTTTCTTCTACAGAAATAATTTTATTTTTCTTCTCTAATCCACCAACAATTCTATCAACAGCATCTATAAAATCTTGTTGACCAATTGATGTCTTATCTTTTCTTGCAGCAATAAGTGCAGCTTCGTTACAAAGATTTGCTATGTCAGCACCTGAGAATCCTGGTGTTTGTTTAGCAAGAAAATCTAAATCCAAACCTGGATCTAACTTCAATGGTTTCGAATGCACTTTGAAAATTTCCTTACGACCATTTAAATCGGGTAACTCAACATAAATCTGTCGATCAAAACGTCCTGGACGTAGTAATGCGCGATCTAAAATATCTGCACGATTTGTGGCAGCAAGAATGATCACTCCTGAATTACTTCCAAAGCCATCCATTTCAGTTAGTAACTGATTAAGGGTGCTTTCACGCTCATCATTTGCACTGAAAGAAGGTTGTTTACCTCTTGCTCGTCCAATCGCATCAATTTCATCAATGAAAATAATACTTGGCGCTTTCTCTTTAGCCTGACGGAATAAATCTCTAACTCGAGAAGCTCCAACACCAACGAACATTTCAACGAAGTCGGATCCTGAAAGAGAGAAAAATGGAACCTGAGCTTCCCCAGCAACGGCCTTAGCTAATAAGGTTTTACCAGTCCCGGGAGGGCCAACAAGTAAAGCACCACGAGGAATTTTCCCTCCTAAAGTTGTATATTTTTTAGGGTTCTTTAAGAAATCAACAATTTCCATAACCTCTACTTTTGCTTCTTCTAATCCAGCTACATCATTAAAGGTCACTTTTACGTGAAGATCTTTATCAAATAAAGTAGCTTTTGATTTTCCAATGTTAAAAATTTGGCTTCCACCTCCTCCTCCGCCCATACGTTTGATGAGAAACATATAAATCATCACCAAAAACATTCCTAACAACAACCAGTTAAGGATAGAATCCCAACTGTTACGCTCATTATTGTTGTAAACGATATTGATCTTTTGCTCTACAGGAATATCTTTTTGAACATCATCAAGATCTTTCTTAAAGGAGGCTACATCCCCAATTGTAAAGGCGTAATGTGGACCATCATTAACCGCATTACCTATGGTTTTATGAGACACATTTTTGAACTCTTCTTTAGCAAGGCTTGTTTTCTTAATGTAAACATCCACCACTTCTTTGTTAAGAACCACTACACGATCAACGTCACCATTTTTGACCCATGTTGAGAAATTCATCCACGATGTATCTCTCGGATGATTTCCGTAATCGAAAAAATTAATGCCTATGATAACGAAAATTACTAGGGCATAAACCCAATAGAAATTGAAATTGAAACGAGGGCTTTTAGGTTTCGAAAAGTTGCTAAATGGAACTTTTTTCTTCTCCTCGTTAGGCTGCTGCTGATCTGACATTTTATTTAATATGGAATGAATACTCCCTTTTTAATATTGCAATAAGCTAATATTAAACATTTATTTACTGTGTTAGTTACTAATTATCTTTTTTATTTCTGCATCTGCCCATAAGCGCTCAATGCCATAATAATCTCTTTGTTCTTGTTGAAAGATGTGAACAACAACATTTATATAGTCGATTAGCACCCATTGTGCATTTTCTTTACCTTCAATAAAAGTTGGCCATTCATTAAGTTCTTCGTGTACAACTTCTTCAACGGATCTCGCTAAACCTTCTACATGTGTGGAAGAAACACCATGACAAACGATGAAAATATCGGCTACTGCACCATCAAGTTGTCTTAAGTCAAGACAAACAATTTCATGTCCTTTCTTGTCTAATAATCCTTTAATAATTGCCTCCATCAAAACATCTGATGCTGATTTGAGGTTTGCTCTAGCGGCTTGTGCCGTTTTTGCCATTCTGTTTTGTTAAATTTGTTCCGCAAAACTACGCAATTTTAACCTCTAATCATGAACCTAATCATACTACCAATAGTTGATTCGACAAATTATTATGCCCATACGTTACTTGAAGAGGGTTTGGTCGCTGATAACACGGTTGTTTTAGCTCTTGAGCAAACGAATGGCAGGGGTCAACGAGGGAAAAATTGGGAAAGTGCTTCCAACAAAGGATTATATGCCACTTTTATTTTTCGTCCTCAACATATAGTCGCTCAACAGCAGTTTATATTGAATAAAGCGATAAGTTCAGGAGTTGCTGCGTATGTTGAAGAGCGTATTCAGCAGACATGCTTAATAAAATGGCCCAATGATATGTTAGTAGCTGAAAAGAAACTTTCAGGACTATTAATAGAAAATAATTTAAGAGGAAATCAGATTGTCGCCGTAATTGCTGGAATAGGAATCAATTTAAATCAACTTAGTTTTAAAGGTGAATTCGAAACTTCGGCATGTTCGATGAGAATGTTAACAGGGCTAACATATAATCCGGAAGAAGAAATACGAATTCTTTATAAGCATGTGAATGTTTTTTACCAGCAATTTATAAATGGAAATTTGGGGATTATCGAACATTTTTATGATTCGCATCTCTTTAAAAAAAATCAAATTGCAGGATTTATTTCTGAAGATAAAATCTTTTCAGCAATACTAGAAGAAGTAGACAATAATGGTGCTGCTATATTAAATATGGATGGAGAAAAGATTCATGCTACGCATCCTAAATTTAGATTTTACATGAATCGATAAAATATATTTTTACGAAATAATATTAGCAATTGGCAATTTCTTTATAACGATTAAGTAATAGATTTATAAAATTCGTTAACGGTTTTTCTGCCATCATTTTTAGAAAAGGATTAAGATCCGCATCGAATAAAAGTTGAAGCTCAGTGCTGTCATTACTTAACTCATTTATTTTGCAAATTAAATTAAAATCGAAGGGAGCTTTTTCATGTTTGCTCATTACGATTTCGGTGTTTGCTGTCTTCGATCCATAGCGCATACCAAGTGTTGCCATTCCTTCAATCGTGAATTTACAAGTAGCACCATCAGTTTCAAAATTCACCACTTGTGGCGGCATTAATGTTCCTATATTTTTAAAATCAGCAAGAAAATTAAATACTTCTTTAGCTGGTTTATTGATAATTGCTTTTTCGCTTTCTAATCTTGTCATAAAAATTTTGGTATTAAATAAGTTGATTCTATTAGATTAATCGTTACTAATTATAATTCTAAATCCCCCATTTTTCTGGATGCTGTCTCCATGCTTGTAGCAAGGGTAAATCTTGTTTTTTAACATAACCACTAGCGATAGCCTGTTTTATCAATACATCATAATTACTCAATGAATACCATGGACAAGATGATTGCTTAAAGTTAGCTGATGCAGTTTCAAAACCGTATGTAAAGATTGAAACAAGGCCTTTGACTATTACCCCATTTTCTTTCAGATCTTCAACTGCTTTTAAGCTGCTACTACCAGTTGAAATTAAATCTTCAATAACTACTGCGGTTTGATTTTCTTTAATTTCACCTTCAATCGTATTTTTACGTCCATGATCTTTTGCGGATGATCGCACATATACAAAAGGTAATCCCATCGCTTCTGCAACAAGTGCCCCTTGCGCAATCGCAGCTGTTGCAACGCCTACAATAATATCAGGGCGACCAAATTTATCTTCGATCAACTTAACAAGTTCTTGACGTAAAAATGTTCTTATCCTTGGATAGGATAAAGAGATTCTATTATCGCAATAAATTGGGGATTTCCATCCAGAAGCCCAAGTAAAGGGTTGCTCTGGCTGAAGTTTAATCGCTTTAATTTGTAACAAAAACTCAGCGACTTTTATGGCTACATCATCATGCATATTCTACAAACCTACATTATTCTAATTAAAATTACAACGGAATAGCAAATCATTACTTGATATTGGATAAATTGATAAATTCGTATCACTGAAATTGGAATTAGTAGTTTGGTTTCTAAATTCTTTTGTTGTTTGAAAATAGCCGATCAATTTAATCTTAAAAAGTATTTATGTATAAAGTTTATATTAATGAACGATTGTTGCACTTTGTTTCTGTAGGTGATTCACTTATAAATTGTGAATTAATATTACGACTTTACGGAGATGAAAGCAGTGAACAAATAGTTGGTTTAATAAAATCATTTGATGAGAATATAGCAGTTGGAGAATTGATTTTATTGTGTGAAAATATTGATAAGAGTTGGGCGACTTTTGTTACACTTTATCTGCTTTTAGAAGCAGCTGGAGGAGTTGTTTATAATGAGGAACATTCTATACTTATGATTTTCCGAAATGGTATTTGGGATCTCCCTAAAGGAAAAATTGAACGAGGCGAGGATCCAGAAAAGGCTGCAATAAGAGAAATTTTTGAAGAATGTGGTATATCAGCATTGAATTTAGTAAAGCAATTGCCAACGAGTTATCATACGTATCCTTTTAATGGTCAAATGGTGCTTAAAAAAACCTATTGGTTTTTAATGACTACTAAAGATTTAACTACTCCAATTCCTCAACTTGAAGAAGGTATCTCAGAAGTTCGTTGGATGGATAAAGCAGATATGAAGTTGGCAATGCAAAATACCTATTTGTCGATTACAAATTTACTTAAGGAAAAAGAGATGAATGAAAGTTCTGGGTTGTTAGAGTAATTTCTATTAAATTATTCGTTTTATGAGTCTCAAATTATGCGTATATTTCTTAGATTCAGAATTGAAAATCCCATGATGGTCGATATTGTCTATTCTGACTCTTCCAGAAGCATGAATGATGCGATTTTTGGAAATTAAAATCCCGACATGTATAATTTTACCTTCCTCATTATCAAAAAATGCAAGATCTCCAGGTTGAGATTCATCAAGTAAATGAATTCCTTGCCCTTGTTCTGCCTGCATCCAAGCATCGCGCTTCATAGGTACGCCACTCAATTTGTAAACCATCTGAGTTAAGCCCGAACAATCAATGCCAAATGGTGATCTTCCACCCCATAAATACGGTGCATTTAAATACATAAAAGCATTCTCAACAACTGCCTTTGTTCCCGAAGTTAAGTCTGGTTGTCGCGCATTTCCATCAAACTTGTAATTCTGATCACCTGTTCTACAACTTCCAGATCGAAACCATGGAAGTGTACTTCCCAATACTATTGAATAGATATTTTGATGATTCAGTAAAATTTGAACTAAATCAAAGGATAAAAAATCGTTCGACTTCTGCAATTCGTTAAAGTCAGGAAGACCGATCTCTAATTGTTGACTATTGTGTATCCAACCTTCATAATCATCATACGACATTTTAATTCGTATCCATTCTTGATGCTTATCAAGAACTGTAAAGCTTTCACCAAATAATAATTGACTTACAATCTCCGATCTATGCGCAGGTTCCAACCTAACCGTTACAATACTCAAGTTACATATTCCGTAGGCCATTATTAATGCTAATACTTAATTCGAAGAAACTATTATGTTAAAAGTGAAAATGATTATACTAATTCAACAACTAATGCTGAAGCACCACCTCCTCCATTGCAGATTCCGGCCGCACCAATTTTAGCATTTTTTTGTTTTAAAACATGTAGTAATGTTACAATGATTCTTGCTCCTGAACATCCTAATGGATGACCTAAAGCAACTGCACCACCATTCACATTTACACGACTAGCATCCAAACTCATTTCTTTATTATTCGCTAATGCAACTACCGAAAACGCTTCATTGATTTCGAAGTATTCCACATCACTCATTTTTAATCCAGCTTTTTCAACTGCTCGTGGAAGAGCTTTAGAAGGAGCAGTAGTAAACCATTCAGGAGCTTGTTGTGCATCGGCGTAACCCCTAATTTTTGCCAGTGGCTTTATGCCTAGTTCATCAGCTTTTTCTTTGCTCATTAATACAATTGCTGCTGCACCATCATTAAGCGTACTTGCATTTGCTGCAGTTACGGATCCATCTTTTGTAAATACTGGACGTAACGTTGGGATCTTATTAAAATCAACTTTTTTGTACTCTTCATCCTCGATAATCACCAAAGGATCTTTGCCTTTTTGGACAATTGATACGGGTGCAATTTCATCCTTAAAAAGACCTTTCGACCATGCAGTTTGAGCTCTTTTATAAGATTCAACAGCATAGGCATCTTGATCTTCACGGCTAATATTACACTCTGTAGCACAAAGTTCGGCAGCACTTCCCATGTGATAATCCTTATATACATCCCACAAACCATCTTTAACCAAACCGTCAATGATCTGCCCGTTTCCTAAACGGTATCCATTTCTTGCCTTATCGAGATAATAGGGAACCGCACTCATGTTTTCCATACCACCTGCAACAACAACATCATTATCTCCTAACATAATACTTTGAGCTGCAAGCATGATAGCTTTCATACCCGAAGCACATACTTTATTAATAGTAGTACTAGGAATTGTATTAGGCAATCCTGAAAATATAGAAGCTTGGGTGGCAGGAGCTTGACCGACATTCGCTTGTAAAACGTTGCCCATATAAACCTCGTTTACATCCGAACCTTGGATTCCAGCTCTCTCAATAGCAGCTTTAATTGCGATAGCGCCTAATTGTGTTGCTGGAACTGAAGCTAAAACACCTCCAAAACTTCCAATCGGTGTACGAACTGCAGATACAATGTATACTTCTTTCATAAAATTTTAACTGATTTTGTGACTGCAAAGTTATGGAATTTCAAGCAGCATAAAATCAATCAAAACTTCAAAATATAAGCTTGAATTTATAGTGTGGGTAATTTTATGACACAAATCAATCATTAATAGCTACTTGTATCGGTTTAATAATAGAAATCATGTCATTTGCACTCGTAAATAGACTACCTTTGCGGGATGAAATCATTATCATTTGAAGAACTGGGCCTTGACAGTAAAATTCTCAAAGGCATCGAGGCTCTTGGTTTTACGGAACCAACACCAATTCAGCGGGAGGCGATACCGCAATTACTAACAGAGAATCGTGATTTAATCGGACTGGCTCAAACAGGAACAGGGAAAACAGCAGCTTTCGGACTTCCTCTTCTGCAAAAAATTGACACAAACGAAAATTATCCGCAAGCATTAGTGCTAGCGCCTACTAGAGAGTTGTGTATGCAAATCACAAAAGACATTCAAAATTTCGCTCTGCACATGCCGAAATTTTCAGTTGTTGCGGTGTATGGAGGAGCAAGTATTCAAGATCAAATTAGAACTATCCGTAAAGGTGTACACATTGTTGTCGCAACACCTGGGCGTTTAATTGACCTTATTGATCGTAATGCACTTGATTTACGTAAAGTAGATATCGTTGTATTAGATGAAGCTGATGAAATGTTGAACATGGGATTTAAAGAGGATATAGATTATATTCTTTCTAATACTCCTGAGCATCGTAATACCTGGTTATTCTCAGCTACAATGCCGCGCGAAGTAAAGGCGATCTCTAAAAATTACATGCAAAACCCAATAGAATTAAGTATTGGAAAGCGTGAGGAAGGAGCAGCTAATATCGAACACGTTTACTATCTAGTTCGTGCAAAAGATCGTTACCTAGCTTTAAAAAGAATTGTGGATACTAGTCCGGAAATTTTCGCAATTGTATTTTGCCGTACTAAACTAGAATCTCAAGAAGTTGCTGAACATTTAATTCGTGATGGTTACAATGCGGATGCCTTACACGGAGATTTAAGTCAACAACAACGTGATAAAGTAATGGGTCGCTATCGTGAGCGTTCTTTACAATTGTTAGTCGCTACTGATGTTGCTGCTCGCGGTATAGATGTTCAAGATGTAACACACGTTATCAATTATAATCTTCCTGATGAATTGGAAAATTATATGCACCGAAGCGGTCGTACTGCGCGAGCAGGAAAATCTGGCGTTTCGATTTCAATTATTAATTTGAAGGAAGTTTCTAAAATCCGTCAATTAGAACGTCAACTCAACAAAAAGTTCGAAAAGAAAAATATTCCTAACGGTATTGAAGTTTGCGAAAGTCAATTGATGGGTCTTGTTAAAAAGGTTCATAATGTTGAAGTTAACGAAAAAGAAATTGAACCATATTTGCCTGCTATTTATGGAGAATTAGCCGACATCGATAAGGATGAATTGATTCGTCGTTTCGTATCGATCGAATTTAATCGCTTTTTAGAATACTATCGACGTGCTCCCGATTTGAACGTGGATGAAAGCTCAAGAAGAGAATCTTCAACTGGTAGTTCAGAAGGATTCGGTGGACCAAGAGGTACACGCATTTTTATGAGTGTAGGTTCTAAAGATGGACTTGATAAAGGAAAATTATTAAGATTCCTTTGTGATGAATCAGGTGAGAAAGGTGCAATTTTCGGAAGAATCGATATTAAAGATGTATTCTCTTTCGTTGATGTTCAACCTGATCGTCTTGATGTTGTGATGAAAGCAATTCATGGTCTCGATTATAATGGTCGTGAAGTGAGAGTTGAAATTACAAATGATAGCCAAGGCGGTGGCGGTGGAAGCCGAGGTGGAAGCGGAAGTGGAAGCAGAGATAGCCGTGGACCTCGCTCTGGCGGAGGAAGCCGTGAAGGCGGTGGTGGTTACAAACGCAGAAGCGATAGTGATCGTGGAAGTAGTGATCGTGGTGCAAGTGATCGTCCTAAAGAACGTACTTATTCTGGAACAGGATCAAGCCGACCAAGTTCAAGACCTGATAGTGGTGGAGCAGATAGAAAAGATAAATTTAAGAAATGGTAATTTGAGTTTTAGCAAATAAATTCAATCATTATAAATTTAATTATCATAATGTATGAAAGAAAACCTGTCTCTTGAGGCAGGTTTTCTTATTTTTGCCCATGCACCAATCGATCCTTATAATTGATTTTGGCTCACAATACACGCAATTGATAGCTAGACGTATTCGTGAACTTAATGTATATTGCGAAATTCATCCTTATAACCATCTTCCAAAAATCGATGAGAATGTTAAAGGAATAATCCTTAGTGGAGGACCTTCATCCGTTCGTGATGAAAATGCGCCTAAAATAGACACTACACTACTTCGAGGGAATTTTCCAATACTTGGGATCTGTTATGGAGCACAGTTGTTAGCATTACAAGGCGGTGGAAATGTTCAGCCATCAAAAAATCGTGAGTATGGTCGAGCGTTTTTAACAGTAAAAAATCAACAATCATCTATTTTAAATCATGTTGCGAATGAATCTCAAGTATGGATGTCACATGCGGATACTATTACAGAAATTCCACTTGATTTTGAAATTATCGCAAGTACGACAGATGTTAAGATTGCTGCATATCACATAAAAAATGAAAGTACTTTCGGATTACAGTTTCATCCGGAAGTAGTTCATTCAACAGAAGGTAAAAGATTGTTGGAAAATTTCATCATGTATATTTGTGGCTGCAATGGTGATTGGACTCCAGGTTCTTTCGTTGATGAAACAGTTGCTACTCTTAAAAAAGAACTAGGTGATGATCAAGTGATATTAGGTTTATCTGGTGGTGTAGATTCTGGAGTTGCAGCCATGTTACTTCATAAAGCTATTGGAAAAAATCTTCATTGCATCTTTGTAAATAATGGGTTACTACGTAAAAACGAATTCGAAGAAGTATTACATGCTTACAAGAATTTCGGATTAAATATTCAAGGTGTTGATGCTTGTAAGAAATTTTATAAAGAGTTAGAAGGGGTTTCTGATCCTGAACAAAAAAGAAAAATAATTGGAAGAGTGTTTATCGAAGTATTTGATCAAAAGGCTCATGAAATAAATAATGTGAAGTGGTTAGCACAAGGAACTATTTATCCAGATGTGATTGAATCTGTATCGGTGAATGGCGGACCTTCAGCAACAATTAAATCACATCATAATGTTGGTGGTTTGCCTGATTTTATGAAATTAAAAATTGTTGAACCATTACGAAGTTTATTTAAAGATGAAGTAAGAAGAATCGGGCGTTCACTTGAGATGCCTGATGATTTATTAAATCGACATCCATTTCCAGGCCCCGGCCTAGGAATAAGAATATTAGGAGATGTAACAGAAGAAAAGGTGCGTATTATACAAGAAGTAGATGCCATTTTTATTGAAGGATTAAAAACGCATCATTTATACGATAAAGTTTGGCAAGCTGGATCAATATTTTTACCTGTCAACACCGTAGGAGTTATGGGTGATGAACGAACGTATGAGAATGCAGTTTGTTTGCGAGCTGTAACTTCAACTGATGGAATGACTGCTGACTGGTGTCATCTTCCTTATGAGTTTTTAGGGAAGATCTCTAATGAAATTATTAATAAAGTGAAAGGTGTAAATAGAGTAGTTTATGATATTAGCTCAAAACCACCTGCTACTATTGAGTGGGAATAAAATTCGACTATGCAAATACGCTTTCATCACATTCTACTTTTAGTACTCATCCTTGTTGGATGCGCTTCCCGTAAACGTAGTGCAACCATCACTCCGGTAGCAAAAGAAGTAGTCGCAATTCCTGATAGTACAAAAAATCAGCACGAAAATCTAGTAACCAAAATAGATACAGTTAAAACTATTTATACGATAGGATTAGTATTGCCTTTGCAATTAGAAAGTCATTTTAAGAATGATACTATTTCGGATGCTACTCCGCTATTAATTCCTGAAACCATCCCCGCACTTCAATTTTATGAAGGAGCATTAGCTGCTAAAGATTCATTAGCGAATCTTCCAATAGCATTAAAGTTTAGAATTTTTGATTGCTCTGGTGATTCAATAGATAATGATAAACTTATCAATTCTAATGAAATAAGAAAATGTGATGCAGTAATTTTAATGACACCATCTTTACTAAATACGTCGATAATAAAAGCGGCAGCAAAGAGTACCATTCCATTTATTATTTTACAAAATACGAACACACAAATACTTGAATCAAATCCCAATATTTGGTTGTCGACACCAAGTAATACTACCCAGATTCGATTAGCTGCAACGTACCTTTTTAAAACGTATCCTACTTCACAATTTATAACGGTATTCAGAGAGATTCGTAAAGAAAATGATTTAGCTACATTATTTTCAAATGTAATTGATAGTTTAGCAGGAGCGAACAACACTTGTTTAAAAGTAAATTATGTGAAAGGATTAGGATGGACGAGTTTGAAAAGTAAACTGTCAAAACAGAAAAGAAATGTTTTAATAATTCCTACTTCCGACGAATCCTATCTTTCATCCATCATTGCGAAACTTGATGAAGTTAAAAACGATTTTACTTTTTTATTAGCTGGACTACCAACGTGGAAAAATTTCGAAGCTATAGATCCATTGACTCTTCAAAATTATAATACACATTTTTTTAATGGATTATTTATTGATACAGAGAATTCAAGAAACAATAAATTTAGAAAAGCATTTATTGATGCTTATCATACAGATGCATTAGATCAAGCATTCGAAGGTTTTGATTTAGTAAATTATTTAGTGACTAACTTTAATGCAAATCAAAAAAGGTATAACAAATATACTTCGAAACCTAATTTTGATTCTCCACAAATAGGTTATGACTTTATAGAAACAGGCCTCGGATGTGGAAAGGAAAATCAATACATCTCTATTTTAAAGTTTGGAGATTATAAATTGATAAAAGTTAAATAGATTATTGCAAATAAACATCAATCAAGCCTTCGGGAATGGTCACGTAAATCTTCTTTTCTATACGGTCAATTTTGCTTATAAAAATTTCAGACAATGGAAATAGTACGGCCTTTTCATTTTTGATAAATTCCCCTACAGCATGTTGCGGTAATTCATAAACGTTTGTGACTTCACCTAAATCCCCTTCCTTTTCATCGATAATTGTAAATCCAATTATTTCATGGAAATAAAATTTTTTGCCACGAAGTTTGGGTAAGGACGTTAACGGTTGATAAAGATCCAATTTTAAATAGTGTTCTGCCGCATTAATATCTTCTACTCCAACTAAATGAATTACGGCAGTATGCTCGTGTTCTTTTATACTTATAACTTTAGAAACATCAAATTCTTTTAATGATCCTTCTACATCAACATAAATTAATTTCATTTTTTTATATCTCGACAATGAATCACTATCGAGATAAACAACTACATCGCCTTTAACACCATGCGGTCGTAGTATTTTGCCTAAAAGGAAATATTCAGGATGCGACATGACAATGATTTTTTTTAATTAATTTATGTTGATTAACTGGGATTCAAAACTAAAAAAAATCCTGCCCTAGTTAGGGCAGGATTTCAAGGAAATAACAGGATAAATTATGCTTCTGATGGAGCTTCTCCGCCTTCTGTTTCAGTTGCAGGAGCATTTTCTGCTTCCGGACTTACTTCTTCTGGTGTAAATAATGCTTCAGCAGCTTTCTTCTTTATAGCTTCTGCACGTGCATCACTCACCTTTAATTCCTGAGCAATACGAGATGTATGATCCTTTTTAGTAGCATCCGAAAGGCGCGTTTTTTTCGCATCAATCTTATTTGCTTTTTCTTGAATCCAGATGTCGTATTTTGCATCTGCCTGTTCCTGGGTGATTGCACCTTTTGCAACACCTTTATTGAGATGGACGCGGAACATTACTCCTTTGTAGCTGAGAATAGCTTTAGCCGTATCTGTTGGCTCTGCTCCTTTCATCATCCACTCAGCAGCACGCTCAGTGTTCAAATCAATTGTGGCGGGGTCGGTGATTGGATTATAAGACCCAATACGTTCAATGAATCGACCGTCTCTCGGAGCACGACTATCCGCCACCACAATATGGAAGAAAGGTCTGCCCTTTTTTCCATGACGCTGTAATCTAATTTTAGCTGACATATGTTGTTTGCTTTTTTATCCCCACATCTCCGTGTTGCGGGGGCGGCAAAGATCGAAAAAAATCTAATAAGTTGTACACTATTTTAACTTTTTTGCTTTATGATCTCGAAAACATATAATATGATCTAATTATATGTAAATCAATAATTTATGTAAATTAATGATCCCTAAAAGTATTTTGAATGCTTAAAAAATTAATTCGTAAACTAAAGTCGGACGAGTTCAGCATCAAGTTGCTACTTGAAAATTCAAGCGTAATTTTGACCTGATCGTCCTTTAATAATCCCATGGTAATTAAATAGTACATACTATAATTTAGAAAAGTTAAAATAAACCATTTGTTGTAATTACTTTTTGCATATCATCCCTAGAAGAAATTACTGTTATAAACAGTATAAAAATTTCATTTTTTATTGCTTTTTATAGTTGCAAATTTGCAAGAGCTTCGAGTTTTTTCTCACATTATACTAAACTTACTATTCAGTTTATTCATAAGTTTTTTTTTAACTCTTAAAATCAAATAGATCTCTTAAATATGAAAAAAACAAAAATCGAAAATAATAATAAATTAGCCAGATATTTTTTTTAAAAATATTGATTTTTAGCTATTTATAACTAATTTTAATATTTTGTAAGATTTCGATTGTAATTTGAAATTCAATCCTCGATTTTCACCTTATCATTGTCAGGTAAGCAAACCAATTGTCTAACAAATAAAAATTATCTGGCCTATGGCTTAAACGAAAAACTACAAATCCCGAAAAAGAAAAACCATGGCGATAGCTGTGGTTTTTTCAATTTGTATAAAAGTCCATATTATTTAATTCGTGTTTTTGATAAGAAAGAATTTCTCAATCAACTTTGAATCTTAGAAATTACATGTGTATAAATTTCGATTAGCTCATTCATAGCCTGTTAGACGAGAATATACCTCCTTACATAAAGTCACCCATAAAAGGCAGCTTTTTTCGCATTAAATTTGTAGAATAGCTCTAGCATAATTATGGCCAAGTTTTCTCATTTACACGTACATACTCAATTCTCACTTCTTGATGGTGCAGCAGATATCTCATCGCTTTATAAAAAAGCAGTTAAAGATAATATGCCAGCACTTGCTATAACCGACCATGGTAATATGTTTGGGGCTTTTAAATTTGTTGCAGAAGCGTCTAAATATAATACTAAAGAAAATCCTAATACTATTAAGCCGATTGTTGGCTGTGAATTTTACCTAGTAGAAAATCGTCATAAACGTCAATTTACAAAGGAGGATAAAGATGTTCGGTATCATCAATTGTTACTTGCAAAAAATGCTGAAGGATATCGCAATCTTATCAAATTATGTTCTTTAGGATATATTGACGGGTTGTATGGAAAGTATCCTCGGATTGATAAAGAACTTATTCTTAAATATCATTCAGGCCTTATAGCTACTACTTGTTGCTTGGGCGCTTCCGTACCACGTATTATTCTTAAAAATGGAGAAGCAGCGGGTGAAGCAGAATTCAAATGGTGGTTAGATGTTTTTGGAGAGGATTATTATGTAGAAGTACAACGTCATGGAATTCCTGAACAGAACACCGTGAATGAAGTGTTACTAAAATTTGCAATCAAGTACCATGTTAAAATAATTGCTTCTAATGATTCACATTATGTAGATCAACAGAATTCCAATGCACATGATATTTTATTATGCATCAATACGGGAGAAAAACAAAGTACACCTTCAAACAAAGAATTTTCTGATGATGATGTATTGATTCGTGGAAAGCGATTTGCTTTTTTTAATGATCAATTTTATTTCAAAACAACAGAGGAAATGTCGACTTTATTTAGCGATATTCCAGAGGCAATTGATAATACAAATGAGATTGTAGATAAGATTGAAACATTAAAACTTAAGCAAGATATTCTGCTTCCTAATTTTGTGATTCCAGTTGAATTTACCTCTCAGGATCAGTATTTGCATCACCTTACCATGAAGGGTGCTTATCATCGATATGGTACCCTTACTGCTGAGACGGAAGAGCGAATAAACTTTGAACTCTTTACCATTAAAACAATGGGATTTGCTGGTTACTTTTTAATTGTTGCAGACTTTATCAAAGCTGGTCGCGATATGGGAGTGTTTATAGGCCCTGGGCGTGGTTCAGCAGCAGGATCTGCTGTAGCGTATTGCATCGGAATTACCAATATAGATCCCTTAAAATACAATTTACTCTTCGAGCGTTTTTTAAATCCAGATCGTAAGAGCATGCCCGATATTGATACTGATTTTGATGACGTTGGTCGACAGAAAGTAATCGATTATGTGGCTGATAAATATGGCCGAAACCAAGTCGCTCAAATTGTAACTTACGGTACAATGGCGGCAAAAATGAGCATCAAGGATGTTGCTCGTGTTTTGGATTTGCCATTAGCTGATTCAAATGCCTTAGCGAAGTTAGTGCCCGACAGACCGGGTATTGAATTAAATAGAGTGATTAAGGCTCCTTTAGAGGGAGATAAAAGTTTAAAAGAAAAGGAGAATCTTAATAGTGATGATCTAGAACTTGTAAAAAAACTTCGAGAGATTGCAAGTAATGATGATCTTAAAGGAAGAGTGATAAAAGAGGCATTGATTCTGGAAGGTTCTGTAAGAAATACTGGAATTCATGCAGCTGGAATTATTATCGCACCAATGGATTTAACTGATTTAATCCCTGTTTATACTTCTAAAGAATCTGAATTATTAATCACTCAGTTTGATGGTAAAGTGATTGAAGATGCTGGTGTAATCAAGATGGATTTTTTAGGATTGAAAACTTTGACGATTATTCGTGATGCATTACAATTGATTAAAGAAAATCATGGTGTTGCAATTGATATTGATACGATTCCTTTAGATGATGAAAAAACTTTGGGTATCTATCAACGTGGCGAAACAAATGGAACTTTTCAATTTGAATCGATTGGAATGCAAAAGTATCTGAAGGATCTAAAACCTGATAAATTCGAAGATTTAATCGCAATGAATGCATTATTTCGTCCAGGTCCATTAGCATATATTCCGAATTTTATTAATCGTAAAAATGGTCGTGAAGCTGTAAGCTATGACCTCGATGCAATGAAAGAATTCCTTGAGGAAACTTATGGAATTACAGTTTATCAAGAACAGGTGATGTTGCTTTCGCAGAAGCTTGCCAATTTCACAAAAGGAGAAGCGGATACCTTACGAAAAGCAATGGGTAAAAAGCAGAAGGAAATCCTTGATAAAATGAAAAGTAAATTCATAGATGGATGCGCTGTTAATGGACATGAACTAAAAATCTGTGAAAAAATTTGGACCGACTGGGAAGCGTTTGCATCGTATGCATTTAACAAATCACATTCTACTTGCTACGCTTTCGTAGCATTTCAAACTGGTTATTTAAAAGCACATTATCCTGCAGAATATATGGCAGCAGTGTTAACGCATAACCTAAGTAACATTGAAAAAATTACTTTCTTCATGGAAGAATGCCGGCGAATGGGAATTCCTGTTTTAGGTCCCGAAGTAAATGAATCGCTATATAACTTCTCTGTAAATAAAAAAGGACAAATACGTTTTGGTTTAGGTGCTGTTAAAGGTGTAGGAGAAGCTGCAGTTGAAGCAGTAATTGCCGAGCGAAATATTAATGGACCATTCAATTCGATTTTTGATTTAACAAAACGTGTTTCTGGAAAAGCAATGAATAAACGTTGCTTAGAAAGTTTGGCGCAAGCAGGAGCTTTTGATGGATTTCCAAATACACATCGTGCTCAATATTTTGTTGGTGATGCGCGTGATGCTACATCTGGTGTTGAACGCGCAATTCGTTTTGGAAATAACATGGCTTCGCAAGCAGGAAATATGCAAGCAAATTTATTTGGCGATACTTCTGTAGAAGATGTGATGACACCAATACTTGCTACTTGTGCAGAGTGGAGTAAATTAGAAGCATTAAGAAAGGAAAAAGAAGTGGTAGGATTTTATATTTCTGGTCATCCGCTTGATGATTTCAAATACGAAATAAAACAATTTTGTTCGCATACTATTCAGGATCTTTTACAACCTGAATTACATAAAAATCGTGAAGTATCTTTCGCAGGAATTATAACCGAAGTAAATCATCGTATCAGTAAAACTGGAAAGCCATTCGGGAGTTTTACTCTAGAAGATTTCGCCGGTTCCATGCAATTGACATTGTTTGGAGAAGATTATGGAAAAATGAAACAATTTTTAGAGCCAGAAACGTTAATATTTGTGAGAGCAAAGATTCAAACACGATTCGGCCAACCTGACGCATGGGAAGTTCGCCCCTCTGTTGTACAATTCCTCTCTGATGCTGCCGAAAAATTATCAAAACAATTAAATGTCAAAATGCGATTGTGGGATGTAAATCCTTCTTCGATTTCTAAGCTCGAAGAACTCTTTTTAAGCCATAAAGGAACCACTCCTGTCAAGTTGAATATCGTGGATGTGGAGCGAAATTGGAGCATTCCGTTCGTAAGTAAATCACATAAAATAAAAATTAACCGCAATTTAATAGAAGAGCTCGAAAATGTCACAAATGGCGAAGTATCAATTAGTTAATTTTCAGCTAACCCCGATAATAGAAAAAATCGAAAAGTTAAAATCTTGATATTCAAGGGTAAAATATTTACATTTATTTTTACAATCGGCTTAATAGTTGTACATACAACGATTCATTTAAAAACTATTTATATCTTTAGACTATGGCACTTGAATTAACAGATCAAAACTTCGATGAACTGGTTTTGAAATCAGATAAACCAGTATTAGTAGACTTCTGGGCTGAATGGTGTGGACCATGTAGAATGGTTGGACCTTTCGTGGAAGAATTAGCAAAAGAATACGATGGCAGAGCTGTTATCGGAAAAGTAAACGTTGATAATAATCCGAATATCTCCATGCAGTTTGGTATTCGTAATATTCCTGCTCTTTTATTCTTTAAAAATGGACAGGTAGTAGACAAGCAAATAGGAGCAGCTCCAAAATCGGAACTTGCTAAAAAGCTTGAAGCACAATTTTAAATTACTAGTTAAGTAATATAGTTTTTGTTAATGGTTAATGGTTAATGGGTGATCGTTTGCCGGTTTATTTTCTTCTTCTGATTTAGTTCGAAGAGGAAAATAAACCGGCAACGATTTTTATAAACGTTTTGTAAATATGCATATAACGTTTCTAGGTTTTTTACGTTAAAGCAAATCATAAATTCATGAATCAATGTCAATAAATCCACACGAATTTCAACAGGTAAGTCATCTGGAAATTTTAGCAAAACAAGTTGTTGAGGGTTTTATCACAGGACTTCATAAAAGTCCATTTCATGGATTTTCTGTAGAGTTCGCTGAACATCGCATCTACAATACAGGTGAGCCAACACGTCATATCGACTGGAAATTATTTGGAAGAACAGATAAACTTTTTACTAAACGTTACGAGGAGGAAACAAATCTGCGTTGTCAAATCATCATTGATAATTCTTCGTCAATGCATTTTCCTGAGAAGGATAAAAAACATCCTGAATTATTAAATAAAATTACATTTTCAGCTCATTGTGCAGCTTCAATAATGCAGATGTTAAAGATGCAACGCGATGCTGTTGGATTAAGTATTTTCTCTGATAAGGTGGAGATAAGTACGCCTTCTCGTTCAAGTTCTATCCATCATAAATTACTAATACATAAACTTGAAGAAGCAATTAATTCAAGTACAATTGTAAAGCAAAAAAATACCGCAGCTGCTGAAGCATTGCATCAAATAGCAGAAAATATTCACAAACGTTCATTAGTGATTATCTTTAGTGATATGTTTGAAAATAAAAAAGATGCGAAAGAATTATTTTCAGCCATGCAACATCTACGATACAACAAGCACGAAGTAATTTTATTTCATGTTACGGATAAGCAATTGGAGTTAGAGTTCGGCTATGAAAATCGTCCTTATCAATTTATTGATGTGGAGAGTGGTCAAGAGATAAAAGTGCACGCTGGTCAGGTAAGAGAATCTTATCTCCAAGCAATGGAAGAATTTCGAAAAGAGTTAACACTCAAATGTGCTCAATACCGAATTGATTTTATTGAAGCTGATATTCGCAAAGGCTATAAACAAGTGCTTTTGCCCTATTTATTGAAGCGCGAAAAAATGGCTTAGTACCCAGCATTTACAACAACTAAATTTTTTGTGATGCGTTGATTTACATTTTGAATGCAAACTTGATATTGTCCTGATGCAACATTAATTTTAAAAGAATTAAATTGATTTTTCGTTTCAACACTTACTGATTTTTTAAAAATAATTTTACCATTTATATCGATAAGAGTTATTCGATAATCACCCAATATATTTGTTATCCAATTTATATTTAGCATTTGATTTTCAAAAACTAAGGATAAAATTTTTAGATCATTACTTGGAATTTCTTCTTGCAAAGATGTTGCTATGGAATTTGTATCCTCACCACATATCGTGAATGCTATTCCTTGTAAAAATCGTTTAGCTGCAGGAGTTTGATTCGATGTTTGAAGAGTAGGAATGCCAATAGAAGGCCAGCTAAGTGGAGCTTTCCAAAAGCTAGGTTTTGCTATTAAATATAGCGAAGAATCAAGTAATATAGTAGTGCCCGCTGGAACAACAGCACCTCTAACACGATTCGCTTGCTGATAATGATTAACTCCATAAATAATATAATTACCAAGAAGGAAACCAGTATTCGTTATATCGTTTCCAGTAAATAATTGTTGATCACTTTGTATTGTTCCTGAGCTCATAATTAGCCCATATAATTCAACTCTATTTCTAAAAAATGTATTGTCAGGACCATTTGGACCATAAGCTTGATCAATACTTAAATTCTGACAAATATTTCCTTCAAATAAATTTGCAAACGGATAATGACCATGTAAGCAAATATCAGCGCCAGCGTTTGTAGGAAATTCTGTGCGTGTTGGTGTTATGGAATAATTATAAGCAAAAACATTTCCGTTCGCACCTTGTTTCACCATCATCGCATGACGTAATTTTTGAAAAATGTTATTTTCAATTAATGAACTTGTAGTATGTACTGCCATAATCACTCCATATCCTCGAGTGTTATTTCCATCATAGGTATATGCCTCATGAAAATGACACTGACTAATTTCTAGATGAGCACTAGCTTCTGCCCAACAATGTGCGCCAATGCTCTTATAACTTTCTACTCCTCGAACTCTACAATTATAAGCGTAATTAAAATAAATGCCAAAGTTAATACTAGAAGCTAAACTGTCGACACGCGTAAAACGTAAACATTCTATACTACTATTTTCAAGACAAATCAATGAACGTATTTCAGGTTGTAACAAAGTATCAAAATCAATGCGAAGAGCCTCACGCATAAATATTGTATCAGCATGAATTGAATCAATTGTACTTATATGGCCTACAGCAAAGTTTGCCCAAGAAGCAGGGTTTGTATCCCAACTTCCATTTCGTTCACGTATTTCAATTCTATTTCCAACGGCAAAAACCGAACTTGCCCCAGAAACAACGATACCTTTGGAGCCTTTTGTTGTACCATCAGTAATTGGGAAAAAGGCAGATGCACTGGAACCAATAAAATTAAAGCAATTGGCTACAGAACCCCCTAAATCAAATATAAAATTGGTTGAATCGGCTCCACTGCCTTCTAAAATACAATTTGCAGGTATATTAATACCAGAACTAAAGTTATAGATTCCTGCTGGAAAGAAAATTACTAATCCGTTTGGTGGTACGGTACTTAAAATAGCTTGAAGTGCCGGATAATCGTTTATTCCATCATTAGGGATTACTCCAGCAGATGTAATATTAATAACAGACAAAGGAGGGTTATAGGAATTATCTAAACCTGCTTTTCCCCAATCAGACTTAAGGTTATTAGGGATTTGAGCAATCAGGTTAATACTAAAAAAAAATAGGAGGGAAACAAAAAGATATTGAGCTCTTATCATAATCAAAGGTAGTAAATAACTTAGTATCAGTTAATAGAGGATCAGTTTCACATTTTTCAATTAATCAGGCATTTTTTAAATTGCTATTTGGAGCATATCTTTTTTCATTATATTTGCACCCTCGTAATGGAGAATATACCGTTGTGATAACGGTTCGGTAGTTCAGCTGGTTAGAATACATGCCTGTCACGCATGGGGTCGCGGGTTCGAGTCCCGTCCGGACCGCAAGGTCAAAGAAAAAGTTCATCAGAAATGATGGACTTTTTTTGTTTCAAGACTATACATTTACTTAATGGGCGTTATAGTTTCCAAACATATAAATTCACGTATTATTTTATCAAAGTAGAATC
>JANXSD010000026.1 GCA_025352785.1 Bacteroidota bacterium | reverse complement strand
TTATCTGGAACAGAATGGTAATACTGGAGTGAAATCAGAGGGAGGAAATATATTTGATTCAAAGGTTACTATTGTAAATAGTGGAACTGGCTTTATAACACTCTCCGATCAGAAATATAATATATTTAATGATTCTACTTTTTTTATATCATCTTCTGGGGAAAGCATTACACTAAGTGATCGGTGCAAAACATATTTTAACGGTAACGTTATAGTAAACTGTACAGGTGGAAATATTTATTTCGGAACAGATGCGAGTGATTCTGTCTTTCTTGCAAGTGGAAAAAAAATCACTAAAGGAAGCATTGGGTTTACTAGAGGAACATTATTGTTAAAGAATTTTTATCAACTAGGTAGCACGGCACAAAGTTTAACTTTTTCAGGTTCAGCTATCTTAAATATTTTAAATTCTACATTCAATGGTACTGTTAATTTTTCTTCTCCTGGTATTTTATTAAGGTCCTCTACATTTAATGACTCTGCTTTATTTACAAAAAGTGGAGATTTTTCCTGTGTTAGTTATGGTGGCAATACGTTTAATGGTTATGCAAAATTTACAAATCATAGTAATTATGAGTTCAAGCTTGCAGGAACAGTAGGTGACATTTATAAAAAGAATGTAAAGTATATAAAGGATTATGATTATCCAATATATTTTGCATATAATGGACTAAATTATTACTATGGTGATATTGAATTGCAGTATAGTAATGCACTGGACTATTTTAGTGGAGGAAAAATTATTTTTAGTGGTGATTTAATTCAGCATGTTATTGGTAAAGCTGTAAATTTCCAAAAAGTTACTCTTAATAAAACGGGTGGTTATGTTCAAGCGGATACCAGTATAATCGTCAGCGATTCATTGATCTTTATGTTTGGTAATTTAAACACAACTAGCAATCATTTGCTCACTTTATATCCAGGATGTAAAGTAACAGGTGCTAGTAATTTGTCATTTGTAGATGGTCCTGTAAAAAAGATTGGTAATACAGCTTTTGTTTTTCCTGTAGGTAATATCAACTTTTATCGTCCTTTAGAAATCTCTGCTCCCTCAACTTTAACAGATGCTTTTACAGCACAGTATTTTCACGATGGACAAGCATTTACTAACCATCAAGATACTACGTTGGGCCAACTAAGTGGATGTAATTACTGGAGTTTTAACAGAAACTATGGTTCCTCAAATGTATCTATTGCATTATCATGGGATAGTATTGGATGTACTATTTATGATACCGCAACAATTAAGATTGCCTATTTAGGTTCAAAATCCTGGAATGATTTGGGAAAGAAAAATCTATCAGGTGATGATTATAAAGGTAAAACATGGAATAATGCATCTCTTACTGGTTTTGGTTATTTTACTTTGGCATATTATAATCAAATAATTGCACCAATTACTCCAGAATATTATGCAGACTTAGGTGACGCAACAAAAAATCATGAGTTAGCAAGTGAATATTATGGGTATAATGGAGGAAGAAATACAAATTCAACTTGGTATGATCTTGCAACATCAGGAATTCTAAATGATAAAAATGTTTCTACTATTAGGATTCCATTTGGAACAGGAGGAAATTATTGGGATTGGCGTGAAGGGTGGTACATACCGGAGAAGGACTTACCAAATAACTGGTTTTATTTAACTAATAGCTTTAAATTCAGTAATCCATCTGGGAAAAATGAAATGCAATATTACAAGACTAATGCGGACCTTATAGCTGCTAAAACCATTTTCAACCTTAATCTTCTTACATCGGATTTTTATTATCAAATTGCATCATTATATCGAGCAGGAATGCTAAATATTCCAGTCAAATATATTGAGTTAGGAAATGAATTTTATCTAAATCAGGAACATTACATTGATTCGTACAATGATGCAAAAGCTTATATGAATCAAGCAAATCAATGGAGTAATGATTTAAAACACCTGATCCCGTTTGGAGGAACACAACTAGCAATTATAGGTGCAATAGGTAGGACCAGTTCACCAGGAAGACAAGGTAATTGGCTCAATGGTGTGTTAACAAATATTGATTTAGATGCGAAAATTGATGCAATCACTTTACATCAATACATTGATGCCGGTCATATTCTTGCAAACAATGCGAAACTTAAAGGTATGCTTGGAAAACCTTTTGCCCCAGCTAATGACTTTATATCTAATGAAGGGGAGTTAATAAAAACATTTAACGATAATAATGCATCTAATCAACTGGCTATTTGGTTAACAGAATTCAATTTGGATGATGATCAGTGTATGTGTGTGGGAACATGGTCTCATGCTTTATTCGTAGCTGCAATGACATTAAAATATCTTGAATCGCCATTAATAACAAAAGTTGTTTCACATACTTTTATCGCAAATTCTATTTTTGGAAATATTTTCGATGTAACCAACGGATTTGATGGTCTCAATGCTAATCAGATTCCACCATCATCAGTAGGATTAACAACAACTGTTGGTGATTTTACAGCTATGGGTTCTGCCTTCAATGAAATAGCTGCTGCTGCAAAAAATGCTACATATGTTAAAAAAATTGATTTTGGTTTAACTTCGAGTTTGTACAATCCATTGCTATATGGTTGGAGCTTTGATGCACCTAATGGCGACAGAGAAATAATTATTTTAAATTTATCAGGTTCAGATAGACCAATTACTCTTTCAGCAATTGAACCTATAGGATATTCTCCAACAATCAGACAAATTATAAAACCAGATGGGGATCTTTTTGAAGGTGTTACAGGGAACCCAGTATCACCGTCTACTCCTCTTCCAGGCGCAAACGATCTTCAAGTTCTTAATCCTTCAATTTTTTCAGAAACGTTCACTTCTGCAAAGTATTCTCTTACAAGAATTTCATATTCTAGCAATCCACTAGTAATTAATTTAGCTGATGATACAGTTTGTGTTGGTTCTAATTCGTCTGTGATAGTAACGGGTGGCCTACCCCCTTATACTGTAGATTGGGGAGGAGTTACAGGAACCACATCAACCTCACATATGGCAAGTGATTTTCCTTATACTGCCGTAAATTCTTCTTCCTCTCCTTATATAATAACTGTCACAGATGCAGCTAGTAATTCCGCTACTTCAAATTTGGTTGTAAATCCATCTATGGGAGCAGTGAATGTTTATGTAGATAAAGTTTTGCAAAGTGGACCTTCCACTTTCAATATCTGTAAAGGAGGTTCAGCTATAGATCTGTCTGCTGAATTTACGCCTAATTCAGGGCTAAACGATAGCCAACAATACTCCTATTTATGGACTCCTTCTTCTTATATTACTTCTGCCTGTTCCGGAAATGCATTCACTCCTCCATTTGGAAAATGTATTAGCGTAGCACCTGAAAAAAGCACCTATTATCAAGTATATGTTACAGATGGTCAGTGCTGGTCAAGAGGTTATCCAGTAGATATTGAAGTGAGAGGGTCTTCGGTTAACGCAGGAACTGACATCAATGTTTGCTCTTCAACTCTTACTACTCTTACTGCAACATATAATGAATTAACTCCTTCACCTGTTTACAAATGGTATGCAGGTACAACATATCTAGGTTCAGGCAATCCATATACAGTCACGCCAACACACACTACAACTTATACTGTGCAAGTAACAGATAATGGAGGTGGAACCGTAACTTGTTTGTCCAATTCTGATGACATTACAGTTAATGTATTAAGTTGTTGCTCAAATGCTATTGCTTTTTTAAACCCGAATGATATAGGGAATAATAATTTTGCTGGAGATCTTATACATGTAGCGGATCTTGGCGGAGATAATATCAGCACCAGTGGCACTATAAACAAAAAAATTACTGGAAATGGACCTACAGGAGATATTTTGCAAATAAATGGAGAGTTGCTAATTAATAGGTATGATAATGTTGATCCCTTGGATGATCATAATATTTCATTTATAAATTGCAATATTCAATTTGGCGAAAACGCAAATATTAGAATAGAAAAAGGAACTAAACTAGAATTTCATAACTGCCATCTTAGTGCTTGTCCTTTCACAGGTAAAATGTGGAAAGGCATAATTGTAGATAAAAAAGGTGATCCTCATGATCCAACATTAATCATAGATGGTTGTGTAATTAGTGGAGCTAAACAAGCTGTTTACATTTCACGCCCTGCTGATTATCAAATACAAAATTCAACTTTTACTAATAACTATGTAGACATTGCTTTTCAGAAATATTATCAACGGTCGCATTATGATAGTGATGACTTTTCATACGATGATAAATTTATTCGGAATTGTACTTTTACAAGTAGTGGTTCTACCTTAATTACTCCATATAGTTCGGTGCATAAATTAGCTGCGATCGAATTAAATGATGTAGAAAATATTGATGTGGGTGATATCTTAACTGGTTCAACAAGTACAAATACTATTGAAAAATCGAATTTTGGAATTTTTAGTACTAACAGTGGTTTCAGATGTTATAATACAATATTTAATGAAATACATAATTACGAATCATCAGGAGGAAATCCGTCAGGAACGGCAATTTATACAGGTGAATTTAATAGCTTTTCAGATCATACCTTCACAATTGGAGAAGACATAACGGATGGTGGAAATACTTTTAAAAATGCATTAAATGGTATTTCAATTTATGGACCAGCAAATTCTGAAATTCATAATAATATATTCGGTGCTTATGTTGGGACAACAGCCAATCCTATAACTCAAGTTGGGATTAACACTTCGTTTACGGGGGATAAATCAATTCGCATTTCCGACAATAATGAGTTTTACGATTATGCTGTTGGAATCCATATTTCTGAAATTGCAACAAATAGTAATTTGCACATTATGAATAACCAATTTTATAATGGCAATGGAGGAACCACTAACTTTGATGGTACTGCTATCGCTGTTGATAATTTCTTTAGTCAAGCCGTTCCTGATTCTGCAGAAATAAGCCATAATGAAATTGGAGATAATACCTCAAAACAAGGACGCATTGGTATTTATGCCTCTCAAATTGACAAATTGGTGATTGAGCAAAATAATATTTATTACCATCAGAGTACAGCTCCAACAACTTATTTTAATGGAATATGGGTTGAAAACGCTTATGAGCCAAAAATTATTCAAAATTCAATTTCCAACGATGCGTATCATGCAGGAGCAAATGAATACTTTACTGGAATAGAAATGGATAATTGTACTTACCCTGTAACAATTTGTAATTCGCTTTCTAACTTGGGCTATTCAATGCAATATATAAATCCAAGCTTGCAAGCATATATTATCACAAATACAATGACAGGCTATGATAATGCTGTTTATCTTAACAATGGTTTAATAGGTGTGCAAGGAGATATAAATTATGGTTGGGGTAATAATTGGGATGTATCATCGTCTCATAATCGGGCTGAAGGATCGACATCATCTGGACTAGCTGTTGATTGGCATTACGATAAATCAAATGGAGTTGGACAGTCAAACTTAAAAAGTATTGATCCATCAAGCGTATTTGTTGCAAGAGGTCAGGATGCTAATTTAGAGTTTGATGATGGCTGTAATGGTCTAATTATTTTTTATCCGCGCAATGCTATTTTAGGAGGGATTATAGCCGACTCTTCAAAATATGAAGAAACATATGAAACCTTCAACCGTTACCATTCTACACTTGAGGCTTATCATTCGCTAAAAACACATCCTGAATATTTGACTTTGGATTCCGAAACAGATGCGAGCTTCCAAAACTGGTACGATTCAGTTGCGACGACCTCAATAGAAAAATCAGATTTAATTCTCAATTATTATAATAAAGGAAATTATTTGCAAGCAAGAGATTTGAATAATGAATTAACAAGTTATTATTCTCAAGAAGCACTTTTAGATACTGTTTTCAAAATTAATCTTAACCATAAAATTGAAGCTATAAACTATTCTCATGCGGACTCCACAAAATTGGAATCAATTGCTGAAGAAAATCCACTAATAAAAGGAGTTAATGCTGTTATTTCTGCAAGAAATATTTTGTTCAGAGAAATTCATGATGGAACACTTACCTATCCTGAAAGAAAAGCTAAATTTGAAAATGAGACAGATGATTTTATTCAAATAACGATTTTCCCAAATCCAACACATTCAAAGTTGAATTACTTATCTCCAAATGATTTATCGGGTTATACAATTATTATAAAAGACATGCTTGGAAAAATAATAAAACAAGATGCATATTCTGGTTCAACTAATATTCTTAACTTAGAAGCAGGTATCTATTCAATTGAATTCCTAAAAGAAGGAATAGTAAAGTACAAATCTAAATTTGTGAAGCAGTGAAAAACAAATTAATGCAATTAAATAGATTATTTATTTTAATAATATTGAGCATGACAAATAATTTTATTTGCCATGCTCAATATAACAACAATATTTGGTGTTTTGGAGATAGCGTTGGAATAAATTTTAATACAAATCCTCCATCAAATTTTAAATCAGGCTCTATTGGAATTGGTGTTTCAACTACTATTTCTGATTCAAATAGCAATCTGTTATTTTATGCTTATGGATATGATTACTACTTACAGCTGGGTACTGTTAAATCTGGCATCGTTAAAAACAAATTACATCAAACCATGGAAAATGGAGATAGTTTAATAGGAGAATGGTACCATGATATGATAATTATACCGAAGTCAATAACAGATAGTACATTTTATATTTTTAGTGCAGGCGTTACATTAGATTATGGTTTATGGTATTGCATAATTGACTTAAAACAAAATAACGGGTTAGGGAAAGTTATTCAAAAAAATATTCATTTACAGTTTTTTCCATTGTATGACGGTTTAACTGCTATTA
>JANXSD010000046.1 GCA_025352785.1 Bacteroidota bacterium | reverse complement strand
TGCCTTATCAAGCAAACCACCGAATGTTTCAAATTCCTTTTTAACTGCACCCAAAATTTTCCAAACCTCGCCACTTCTTTTTTGGATAGCTAAGGTCTTAAATCCCATTTGCAGGCTATTTAGAATCGCTGCAAGTGTAGTGGGTCCAGTTACTATTATTTTATAAGTGCGTTGCAATTCATCAAGCAAACTTGCTTTACGTACAACCTCTGCATAAATTCCCTCAAATGGTAAAAACATAATTCCAAAGTCAGTAGTGCTGGGAGGGTCAATATATTTATCATGAATATCCTTCGCCATTTTTTTGATGGTGTTCTCTAAATTCTTTTGAGCAATTTCAATTTGGGCTAAATCACCAATATCATACGCAGTTTGTAATTGCTCATAAACATCTTTCGGAAATTTTGCATCAACAGGGAGCCATACAACTGAATTCCCATCATCACGTCCTGGCAATTTTATAGCGAACTCAACAATGTCAGAACTTCCTTGCTTAGTTTTAACGTTTGCTTCATATTGTTCGGGAGCAAGCACTTGTTCAAGTAACATTGCTAGTTGAACTTCACCAATTCCACCTCGCATTTTAACATTGCTTAAAACTTTCTTCAATCCACCAACATCTTGTGCAAGTGTTTGCATTTCACCTAATCCTTTTTGAACTTCGATTAGCTGCTTACCTACTGTTTCGAAACTTTGCCCCAATCTTTCACTGAGCGTTTTCTCCAGTTTTTCTTCTACTGTTGCCCTGATGATATCTAGTTTTGTTTCAGTTCCTTTTACTAAATCATTTTGTTTGGTTTCCATCAATTCAAACTTCTCTTTTTGCAGGTCGTTGAATGATTTTACATTTTTGTCGAATGTTTCTTGGAATCCTTTGAAGGCATTCACCAATGCTTCCCTCATTAAGTTATTATCAGCTTTGGCTTGTTCGTTCAGGGTTTTTAAGTTGTCCTCCACCTTCTTTTCAATTTTTTCAAGCTGAGTAGTATTGCCATCTGTAAATGCTTTGAAACTTTTATCATTCTTATCAATAAGTGCAGATACTTTCTGTTCCAACGTTTGATTCAATTTCTCCAATGTCGTATTGTTTTGTTCTGTCATTGTTTTTAAGGCAGTCATAATCTCTATTCTGAAATCTCCAATGGCTTTGTTCAATTCTTCCCTGTTTACTTTTGCGTTAGCTGTGTTTTCTTCCCTGTTTATTCTGAAATCTTGTTTGAGATTGGTTTCAATTTTAGAGAGAGTAGTTTGCAAATCGCCAACTTTGTCTGGCAATTGTCGCAACTCGTTATTGCCTTTGTTGTGGAAAAAAATGATTAGTATTATTGCTATTAGCAACAATACAGAAATGACTATTAGTAAGATGTATTCCATTATTCCTGTTTCGTCTTTTTATGCTTAATTTTTTCCTCTGTTGCCTGCATTGCTTCATTTGCCAGCTTCTCATCTTTTACCACTGCATAAATTTGGTCGGCTAGCCAAAGCGTCAATAATTCATCCGTATCGGCTTTGAGAATATTGGCAATGGTTGATATCTGTTCCCGTTTTAGTTGCCGTAACCCTTTTTCGATTTTACTTAATTGAGCTGTATCCATTTCAAGCCATGGAGCGACCTGCCGCAAGTACAATTGCTGCTGCGCCCTGAGTGCGCGTATTTTCTCACCAAACTGGCTTTCCATCGTCTTCATCTTGACTTGTCAAATATTGGCTAATGTATATATATCCATCCAAACAAACTTTATTACGCTTAAATTCGTTAAATTTGCTACATTAGCATGTTTGTAAAAATCAATATGGAATCGTTAGATATAAAAAAGAAAACTACAATTGAGGAAGAATATTATGAAATATTGAAGGATTTTCAAAATCAAATCCCTCTTTATAATCAATATTCCAATGGACAAATCCAAATGATTTCATAGTTAAATTTTCTCTTTACCAAGAATTACCCAATAGTATTACATCTACAGATACTTTATTAAATTTTTAAGGTTGATTTATTCCAAATTGGAAAGAAGTTTTAGATGAAGTGCAAATAGAAGCAGGTAAGGGTGTACAAAATCCTCTCGATGTTATTAGGAGGAAATACCTTTTAGAAATTCATAATAAAACAGATCGAAATGTAATTGCATATTATTCAGGGCGGTTAAAAAGAGGTATCGCTATTGATGTAATTGTTAATGACAAAGATAAAAATGCTTTTATGGTTAATATTCATAAGTTGGATAGAACCAAAGGTCTTGACTTGATTCTTCACACACCAGGTGGTGACCTTGCAGCTACAGAGAGCATTGTTGATTATTTGAATCAAATGTTTGGAAATTATGTCCGTGCAATTATTCCTCAAATATCAATGAGTGCAGGAACAATGATGGCTTTATTTTAAAAGATAAATGCAAAGAAATTGGACTTTCAGTATTAGATATGGAACAAGATAATGAATTACAAGATTTAATTTTGACTGTACATCATTCGTTCATGCATACTTTTGCTCATAGTTCAGCAACAAAAATCGTCGAAAATCACTTAGGAGTTGCCTATGTTGAAAGCATACCTCTTCAAGTGCCAATGCAGGCTCAACCACCTAAGTTGCAAAATTTTTAATTGAATGCAAAACAATATCTGGATATTATTTGACCAATAATCCTTAAAAATCAGTTTTTTTTCTTTGCTTTTTTTAAGAAGGAATATATTTCATCCTTTAGTTCAT
The DNA here is from genome assembly GCA_025352785.1 of Bacteroidota bacterium. Classification (GTDB taxonomy): domain Bacteria; phylum Bacteroidota; class Bacteroidia; order AKYH767-A; family OLB10; genus JANXSD01. The sequence goes on along the minus strand of JANXSD010000046.1, from coordinate 6,380 downwards.
CGATACCTCCTAATTCATTCACAATTGATCCTTCAACATATATAGTAATTGGTATTTTAGGATCAGCAAGAGGTTTTCTTCCTGCTCCTTTCCTTGCACCCCCGCGTGTTGGTTTCTTTGCCATGCCTTTCTTTAATCGTGCACGAACTTAAATAATTTCCCATTTTGATATAAGAAGTTGTGTGAAATAAATCAAAAATAGCCTACAATTGTGTGTTTTTTGAAATGTATTGCCTTGGGTAATGTCAAATATTTGTATTGAAAATCAATGGAATAGTAATATTTATAGAATAATATTTGATAAAAACATAGTTAAATCAAACAATTTTCTAAATTTGCATTCTTAATCTTAAAAAATATCAAATTATGGACAAACAAATCAAACTACAATTAATTGGGAGAGCTTCCGGATCAGTCCGCCCATTCAGCCCAATTTCAAAAACCACGAATCTGGTTTTATTTAGGATGTTAGTTAACAAATTCGCAAAATTTGAGAATTGGCCGGAAACTAAACACATAAGCAGAGAAGTTTTTGAGGAACAATTGAAAAATAACTCAGAATTGGTGAACGAATATCTCGATGTATATTCCACTGATGGGGATTTTTATTTATGTACAATATGTCATTTGGGTTGGCTAATAAAGTATTATGTATTGGTCTCACAAAAAAATGTTGCTTTGCTATTTTTCAACAAAACAATATTAAATGAGCGAATGATTAAATTACTATCTGAAATATAGAATTCAATTAAAAATATAAATTAATATCATTAATATAAAAATTAATATTTAAATAAATGAAAAACGAAAACACATTTGTTAAATGCCCGGACTGCGGAAGCAATATTGATGTGAATCAAATCCTGTATCATCAACTTCAGGAAGACATAGATAAAAAATACGCGATTAAACTTTTCGATCAACAAAAAAAGTTTGATGAAAAGTATTCGGCGATGAAAAAAGAAGAGGAATCTTTGAATACAATGAGAATAGAAATGGTAGAGGTAATTGAAAAAGAAGTGAAATCGAAACTCACTGATGAGAAAACTAAATTAGAAAAAAAGTTGCGTGAACAAATTGATGATGAAAAATCGGAAGAGATAAAATCAATACAAGAACAACTGGATCAGAAAATAAAAGATACGAAAGAGTTGAATAAAGTGAGAAGTGATTTTGCAAAACTGTCACGAGAAAAAGAAGAATTAAAAGAAAAAATCGAAGCCGAAGCTGAGCAAAAAATTACGGCAAAAGTTTCAGAAGAAAAAACTAGGATTCGTCAGGAGTTAGATGCAAAGAACGATTTAAAAGTAGCTGAAAAAGAATATCTCATTCAACAGTTAAAAGAACAATTAAAAGAATCGCAAAGGAAAATCGAACAAGGATCAATGCAAGCCCAAGGCGAAGTGCAGGAAATTGCAATTGAAGAATTTCTCCGAGATAATTTTCCGTTGGATACAATTGTGGAAATCAAAAAAGGAGCGAAGGGAGCTGATTCCCTTCACCAGATTAATTCGCGTACAAAACAAAATCATGGTTCTATATATTATGAATCCAAACGCACAAAAGATTTTCAGCCATCTTGGATCGAGAAATTTAAAAAGGACATGCGTGAGAAAGGAGCAATGTTTGGCGTAATAATTACTGATGCGTATCCGAAAGAAATGGAGCGTCTTGGTCAGATGGAAGGAATATGGATTTGTTCCTTAGAAGAATTTAAAGGATTGTGTTTCGTACTGAGAGAATCAGTGATCCTACTTGATACAGCATTGTGTACACAAGAAAATAAAGGTGGTAAAATGGAATTACTTTATGAGTTTTTAACCGGCACTGAATTCCGTATGCAAATTGAAGCAATCGTTGAAGGATTTTCTCAGATGCAAAACGATCTTACAAAAGAAAAACGTGCTATGGACAGTATCTGGAAACAACGCGAAAAACAAATCCAGAAAGTTATTCTCAATACAGTAAATATGTATGGAAGTATCAAAGGAATTGCCGGGAATGCTATTGGTAACATAAAAGCTTTGGAACTATCATCAGTTGAAAGTGAGGTGGAATAAAGTTAACTAATATATTAAGGGGAAAGGGTTGGATAATTTCCGGCCTTTTTTGTTTTAATAAAGAAATGAATATATAAACTAATATAAATAAATATGTCAGCATGTAATTATAATAACATAGAGGATGATAAAGCACTTTCACTAGAGAAGATACGCTCCATACCGGAATTTGAAAACTTTTCGGATGATCAAATTCGCGATATCGAAGCAAGTATTAAAGAGCTTTCACTATTACTTTACCAAATCGCTTCTCAGGACAATTTTTCTCACTAAGTGTTTAAAAAAAACTTCAACTATTTATTGATAAAATACCAACATGAATAATAGTGGAAATACCAGTAATGTGGACTTGTTGCAGAAATTTGCAGTAAAAAGTTCAAAGAAAAAAATTGTATTTAATGATAAGGCTGTCATTTATAATCGATGTTCTACTGAGAAACAGGATAGCCTTGAATGGCAAGACCAAGTTTGTAGTAATTTATGTAAACAGAATAAATTGAAACTCATTCGGAGTTTTGGGGAAAAGGAATCTGCTACAACAGATGACAGGGTCGAGTTTCAAAAAATGCTTCGATTTTGTGAAGAAGAAGGTATCAGCAATATTGTTATTTATTCATATAACCGGTTCAGCCGAACCGGCGATATTGCTTTATTAGAAGAATTGCGTGATAAAGGCATTAAAGTTCATGCTGCTACTCAAGGTGTCGACGACCAAACTCCAAGCGGTAGGTTATCACAGAAATTATACTTGATGTTCGCCGAAATGGAAAACGAACAGAGGCGTGATGTAATAGTTGAAGGACAAAAAAACAAATTACGCCGAGGAGAGTGGTTAAGTGCTCCTACTATTGGCTACGAGAAGAGATATGTAACAGGGAAACAGGAACACGACCTTGATAAGAGGCAATGCTTTATAAACGAAGATGGAACATTGCTAAAACAGGCATTTCAGTGGAAGGACAATGAGAACCTTACTAACCTTGCTATAATCGCAAGGTTAAAAAAAATGGGACTAACGCTTACCCCATCTAAGTTAACCAGGATATTTAGAAATCCCTTCTATTGTGGATACATTACTAATTCATTGCTAGATGTGGGCGAAATCATCCGCGGAAAACACGAACCCCTTGTAAGTGAAGAGGTTTTTCTGAGGGTTAATGGGATTGTCAATCGTTATCCTCAAGGATGGAAAATGGTTCATCAAAATGACAAAATGCCTATGAAAGCTTCGATTAAATGCAGCAAGTGTAACCGTCCATTTACCGCTTATATAAAAAAGAGCGATTATGTTTATTATAAATGCCCAAATCTTGGTTGCAAAATTAACATTAGTGGCCCAAAGCTGCATAAACTGTTTTCTGCAGAACTTTCAAAATTTTCAATTCAAGCCCCAATAATTTCATTTGTAAAGACTCAGCTCGAAGCAACCTACCAAATACTTCATAAGAGCGAAGCAGAAAGAGAAAAACCAATGAAAGATGAGTTAACTCGTCTTAAAAACGAACTGGAGACAATGGAATTTAATTTAGCCATCAGCAAAATTACCCCGGTATTATTTGAGAAGTTTTCTATATCCCATAGGCATAAAATTAAGGAAATTGAAGACAATCTTAAAAGTTTGACTCACGAGAGTTCGAACTTAGATAAAATGCTCGATAAGTCCTTAGAACTATCCTATAATTTACTGAATATGTGGCATTTATTAGATTACAACGGCAAGGTGAGACTTCATAAACTCATCTTTCCGGATGGATTACAGTACTTGCCCGAGAATCATGCACTTCGAACTTTTAAAATCAATCCAATTTTCTCTGCTATCACTTCAATATCAACAACTTGCGGAGGTGAAGTCAACCTTCAAAATAGTGAAGAAAACAATAATTTGCATCAACTATACCTGATGTTCGGTAGTTCGAACTTTTTTTGGGAGAATTTAGAAGAAATAAATACGCAAATGTTTGATTTTAAGCATAATCATTCTGTAACTGGGCAAAGTGCTCATGTGAGCTATTGGAATCAGGGGACGGTTAGGACAGAAACGGAGGTGTTTCGGTACACGTCAGACCGTACCTTTTACCAAACTGATACTAATACATTATGGCAGAAAAACCTTCATATTGAGTCTAGTTTGATTAGCGGGTCAACAACTTATCAGACCAATAGATAGAGCCAAAGTCCCATATCATTTTTCTAAAACCAATTCATTAATTATGTTTGTGGTTTATATTTTAAACAATTATGGTACTAAAAGTACCACAAAATGAAAAAAATTAAACTAATATTTACTGTAAGTTTAAAATAATCACTATTTTGGTACTATGAATACTGAAAATCAGTCAAAAATAAACCAGTTGCTTTCTTCTCAACCTATAGGCACTATAATGCAAGCATTCTGGCTTAAAGATCAAGGGTACAGCCTTGAATTACAAAAAAGATATAAAAAAAGCCGGTGGTTGGAAGCGATTGGTAATGGAGCTTTGAAGCGGGTTAATGATAATGTAAGCTATGAAGGTGCAATCTACGCGTTACAGAAACAATCAAAGTTGACTATTCATCCGGGGGGCAGAACGGCACTTAGCCTCTTAGGATTAGGTCACTTCATAGACTTTACCGCAACTAATGTTATTTTATTTGGAGTAAAAAACGAAAACCTTCCAACTTGGTTTAAGAAATACGATTGGGGGACTAAAATAAATTACAACAAGACAGCATTTCTACCGGCTGAAAAGTTTCTTCAGGAAAAGGAATTCAAAAACTTTTCAATTAAAATTTCTAATGCACCGCGAGCAATAATGGAATGTTTGTATTTAGTTCCGGGCAAACAAGATTTGATGGAATGTTTTCACTTTATGGAAAGTATGAATAATGTAAGACCTGGAGTAGTACAGGAATTACTTGAAAGCTGCGAATCAATTAAGGTGAAAAGATTGTTTCTTTATTTAGCCGATAAAGTAAATCACGACTGGTTTAAGAAACTGGAAATCGATAAAATAGATTTAGGTAAAGGCAAACGCAGTGTAGTGATGAACGGAATCTACGATTCAAAATATAAAATTACGGTACCGAAAGAGTTGGAGGAGAAAAAATGAGAGAGGAATATAAAAATCAAGTAGGTCTTTTATTGTCAATATTACCTGAGATTGCAAAAGAAGAATGTTTTGCATTACATGGTGGTACAGCGATTAATTTATTTGTTCGCGATATGCCGAGACTTTCTGTAGATATCGATCTTACTTATTTGCCACTTGAAGATTTTGAAACATCGCAATTACATATCAATGAATCGCTAAAACGGATTGTAATAAATATTAAAAAAGTTCTTCCGGAATCAAAAGTTCAACACGATGAAAAAGTTTGTAAATTAATTGTCAATGAAAAGGGTGTATCGGTTAAAGTTGAGGTCAGTGTAATGGGTAGAGGAAGTATTTACGAGCCGGAAGTAATGAAGCTGTGCTTGAAAGCACAGGAAGAATTTGATGCTTATGTTGAAGTAAATGTTTTAAACTATGGCTTGCTTTTCGGTGGAAAAATATGTGCAGCATTAGACAGGCAACATCCGAGAGACTTATTTGATGTTCTATACCTACTGAATAACGAAGGGTTTACGGATGAAGTTAAATCAGGGTTCATATTTTACCTTTTGGGTCATAGCAGGCCAATGCATGAGATTCTTGCTCCGCATATGAAAGACCAGAGTAGTGTAATGGAAACGCAATTCTCTGGTATGACTGCGGAAAGGTTTACATACGATGATTATGAGAAAACGAGGGAGTCACTATTAAAAGTAATACATCAAAGGTTGACGGAAAGCGATAAAATTTTTTTGATGGGAATTCTGAAACTCCAACCTGATTGGACGATCTATGATTTTAAGGAATTCCCCAGCGTGAAATGGAAACTACAAAACCTAGAAAAGTTGAAACGCGAAAACCAAGAAAAATATCAATCAATGATTGATCAGTTACAGAAGGTACTTTATCCGGAGAACGGTTAATCTGTAAATTGAAGTCATGAATTCAACAGATAATAATCAAATAGGCAAATTTGAAGAAATACCGGGCGAATTAAATACACAATAGTTGATTAACCTGACTAACCTGAATTCCACAAAATAATAGCCCGAAGCCTAAATGCGTTAACCGTAAATGATTGTATATCATTGTATATCAAATAGATATAAGTCCCGTCCGGACCGCAAGGTCAAAGAAAAAGTTCATCAGAAATGATGGACTTTTTTTGTTTCAAGACTATACATTTACTTAATGGGCGTTATAGTTTCCAAACATATAAATTCACGTATTATTTTATCAAAGTAGAATC
>JANXSD010000005.1 GCA_025352785.1 Bacteroidota bacterium | reverse complement strand
GATGAAATGAGTGAAAAAGTTTTCATCATTCCGCCACAGCGTACACGTTATCTTAGTGAGATATCAGAAAGTAATCGTCAATATGATAAATGGGCAAAAGATCAATCTGCAGTAGCACAAAAACTTTTTGCAATACATACTGCAATGGATGCACTAAATAGTATTGATATCAAAGAAAAAGAAAATGCGATTGCTACCTTAAAAACAGCTTATGCTGAATGGGAATTAAAACTCGATGGTACTAATCGTAGAATGGTTGAACAGTTTCCTGATAAGTGCAAAGCATATCAAGGAGAATATTATATTTTTAAAGTGCGTGATAAGGAAATCAAGATTAAAACATATTATGAATCGTTATCACATTCACATATTCCAAAAATTTCTGTACCTAAATTTGAAGCGTGGGGTGATCAATTAAATTGGATGTTGCAAGAAAATTTCCCTGGTGAATTTCCTTTTACTGCTGGAGTCTTTCCTTTCAAGCGGGAAGGCGAAGATCCAACGCGTATGTTCGCTGGAGAAGGTGGTCCGGAAAGAACGAATCGTCGCTTCCATTACGTATCGTTAGGAATGCCCGCTCATCGATTAAGTACCGCATTTGATTCTGTAACTCTTTATGGGCATGATCCAGAATATCGTCCGGATATTTATGGAAAGATTGGTAATGCAGGTGTTAGTATTTGTTGTTTAGATGATGCCAAAAAATTATACAGCGGATTTAATTTAGCGGATCCAAAAACTTCTGTAAGCATGACAATAAATGGTCCTGCTGCAATGTTAACAGGATTTTTCATGAATGCTGCAATCGATCAACAATGTGAATTGTACATCCGTAAAAATGGACAAGAAGAATTAGTGATGGAGAAGATCGAAGAGATCTACAAAAAGAAAGGTTCTAAGCGTCCACTTTATCAAGGTGATTTACCCAAAGGAAATGATGGTTTGGGGTTAATGTTATTAGGAGTAACAGCAGATCAGGTTTTACCTGCAGATATTTATGAAAAGATAAAAGCAGAAACATTAACACAAGTTCGTGGAACCGTTCAAGCTGATATTTTAAAAGAAGATCAAGCACAAAATACCTGTATTTTCAGTACTGAATTTGCATTGCGGTTGATGGGTGATATGCAAGAATATTTTATCACCAAAAAGATTCGTAATTTTTATTCTGTTTCCATTTCCGGATATCATATTGCCGAAGCTGGAGCAAATCCAATCACGCAATTAGCATTCACACTTGCCAATGGTTTTACGTATGTAGAATATTATGCAAGTCGTGGAATGGATATTAATGCCTTCGCTCCTAACTTAAGTTTTTTCTTTAGTAATGGAATTGATCCAGAGTATGCAGTTATCGGACGTGTAGCTCGTAGAATCTGGGCAAAGGCGATGAAGATGAAATATGCAGCGAATGATCGTAGTCAGTTATTAAAATATCATATACAAACATCAGGAAGATCGTTACACGCACAAGAAATTGATTTCAACGATATCAGAACTACGTTACAAGCTTTATACGCAATTTACGATAACTGTAATTCTTTACATACGAATGCGTATGATGAAGCAATCACAACTCCAACAGAAGAAAGTGTTCGCAGAGCGATGGCTATTCAATTAATCATTAATCGTGAATTGGGATTAGCGAAAAATGAAAACCCTTTGCAAGGATCATTTATTATAGAAGAGTTAACTGATTTAGTGGAAGAAGCAGTGCTCACTGAATTCGATCGTATTACTGAACGTGGTGGGGTTTTAGGTTCGATGGAAACGATGTATCAACGAGGAAAGATTCAGGAGGAATCATTGTATTATGAAACGTTAAAACATTCTGGTGAATATCCAATCATCGGTGTGAATACATTTTTATCTTCAAAAGGTTCTCCAACCATTACACCTAAAGAAGTTATTCGAGCAACCACTGAAGAAAAAGAATATCAAATCACCATGTTAGGCGATTTAAATAAACGTAACAGTGATGTTTCTTCAAAACTTTTAAGAGAACTTCAACTCAGCGCCATCCGAAATAAAAACATGTTTGAAACAATGATGGAAGCAAGTAAATATTGTAGCCTGGGTCAAATTACAAAGGCACTGTTTGATGTAGGTGGACAGTATAGAAGAAATATGTAAAATGTAAAAACAGCAACCTTATCAGGTTGCTGTTTTTTGCTAAATTCCCATTTAAATTTTGGCGAGCATCCCTATTATTTCTATCAGGCATAGGCTAACGCAGAAATAAAAATGTATTTTCCATTTATTAAAGGAAAAACAAGTAGTTTTTTAACTATTAAAAGAATAATAAATATCAATTATTAGCCAGTATTTTTTAGGGTTTTACCTATATAAATTCGCCTTTCACCAAGTTTTATAATGATTTAATGAGTTACATCGCCGAATGCGTTAATTTTTAGGATTAATTATTAATTATTCAAAAAATATAGCAATGAAATTTCGATTTTTAAAATGGGTTTTCCTTTTCTCTTTTTTAACTTGTAAAACAGTATTAGTTGCACAAACTGTTCCTCCTAATTTTTCATCCGCATTATTCAAAGGTGGATGGACAGATGTAGAGGGTTTTCGCTTCGATTCTACTGGTCAAATGTATGTGTATGAAAAAGGTGGAAAGGTGTGGGTTGTAGATACCAATGGTGTAAAACTCACAAACCCTTTAATCAATATTAGTGAAGAGGTTGGTAACTGGCGTGATCATGGATTAAATGGTTTTGTATTGGATCCTAACTTTCGAAATAATGGATTTGTTTACCTCTTATATACAGTAGATAGACATTATTTGATGAATTACGGAACAGCAAATTACAATGCCTCAACGAATGAATACTTTAATGCTACAATAGTTCGAGTAACTAGATTTACTGCCGACGCTTCCACAAATTTTACTAGCATAATTCCGAATAGTCGATTTGTACTTATTGGTGAAAATAAAAAAACAGGAATTCCATTATTGCACGAATCTCATAGTGGTGGTCAGTTAGTGTTTGGCACTGATGGTTCGTTAATGGTAACTACTGGAGATGGTTCGAGTTATAATGTAGCAGATGGTGGAAGTTCTTCTGATACTTATTATATACAAGGATTAACAGATTCCATTATTCGTCCTAAAGAAAATGTTGGAGCCTTTCGTTCACAAATAATTGATTGCTTGAATGGAAAATTACTTCGTATTGATCCTGCAACAGGTGATGGCATTCCTTCAAATCCATATTATGATTCCTCTAATCCTCGTTCAGCAAAATCAAGAGTATGGTCATTAGGATTAAGAAATCCTTTTCGTATGGCGATTCGTCCAGGAACTGGTAGTACGGATATTTCCGCTGGTGATCCAGGTGTATTTAATATTGGTGATGTTGGTTGGACTACTATTGAAGAATTAGATGTTAATACACATTCGGGAATGAATTTTGGCTGGCCTTTATTTGAAGGATTAACGGCACAACCACTTTACAAAGTATTAACAACTGTTAATCAAGATGCATTAAATCCATTGTATAGCAATGGAAGTTGTTCCAATCAGTATTTTCAATTCAATCAATTATGTATTCAGGATACGAATACTTCTTCACCATCATTTCCAAATCCGTGTGATTTAAATCAACAAATTCCTTCCACAATTTTCACCTTCAAACATTCACGTCCAGCAATCGATTATCAACATAATTTAACTCAAGCAAGAACCGGAACATGGAATGGTACTTCTGCTGCAGAAATTGATTTAAATAATCCAGCATCTCCTGTAAAAGGACCCATGTTTTCGGGATATGCTTCTTGTGCTGGTGTTTGGTATACAGGAAAAAAATTTCCAGTTATTTATCAGAACACCTATTTTCATGCTGATTACGCACAGAGTTGGATTAGGAATTTCAAATTTGACAATGATAATATTCTTGATTCTGTAAAAGACTTTGGCGCCAACTTAGGACCTATAGTTTTTATAGAATACAATCCAAAAGATGAACAATTATATTATGTAAAATACCCTTTTGATATTTACAAATTAAGCTACAATCTTTCAGTAAATAATCCCCCCATTGCCATCGCTTCACAAAATGTCAATTATGGTTTCAAACCCTTATCGGTACAATTTACAGGAAGTAATTCTAGCGATCCTGAAAATTTAACACTTATTTATAAATGGAATTTTGGCGATGGTAGTCCAATTGATAATTCACCAAACCCATCGCATATTTTTAATCCAATAACAAATAATCCAATTGCATATACTGTTTCACTAATGGTTACAGATAACATAGGACAAACTTCAACCAAAACATTAGTTGTTTATTTAAATGACACTCCACCACAAGTAACGATTACCAGCTTTGCGAATGGAAGTCAATTCACAATGTCAAATTATACACTACTTCCTTTACAAGCAAATGTATTTGATGCAGAAAGTGCTGATAATTTATTAAGTTATTCTTGGACAACTTTTTTGCATCATAACACACACACGCATCCTGAAGCACCAGATACAAATAGAATTACAAGTACCACCTTGACTCCAGTTGGTTGTGATGGAAATACTTATTATTATAGTATGGAATTAACAGTAACGGATCCAATTGGCCTTTCAACAATTGTTGATGGAAGTTTATTTCCAACTTGTGATCCTCCTGTTGCTGATTTCTCCGCAAACAAAGTCGCTGGTTGTAGTGGCTCTCAAATAAATTTTACTGATCAATCTTCTAATTTGCCTGATTCATGGCAATGGACTTTTGTTGGAGGATCTCCATCTAATTCAACTTTAAAGAACCCCATTGTTGTTTATAATAACCCAGGATTGTATGATGTTGTTTTAACATCTACAAACACTCGTGGTAATGGAACCACATCTAAGACAGGATATGTAACTATTTACGCCAACCCATCACCCGTTATTTCATCATCAGGATCAACACAATTTTGTCAAGGAGGAATATTAGTTTTAAGTACACCTTCTGCGAATAGTTATACTTGGTCAACGGGAGCAACAACGCAAAATATATCTGTAAATTCGTCAGGTAATTACCAAGTGACTGTCACTGATGTCAATACTTGTTTAGGAAAATCAGCACTATTTAATGTACAAGCTACAAATGGAACTTCACCTGCAGTGCCAGGAAAAATTACTTCAAGTACTGGAAATACAAAGGCATGTCCGGGAGATACACTTGTATATTCCATTGCACCTGTTTCAACTGCAACATCCTATACATGGTTACCACCTTTAGGTTCATCTATTATTAATGGAAATTCTACAACTAGAATTACAATAGCCTATGGAACAGGATTTATAAAATTTGATTCACTTAAAGTTTCGGCAAATAATCTCTGCGGAAGTAGCTTGCAGAGTAAACTTAGAATAAATCGTAATTTGCCTTTAGTACCTAGTGCAATTACCGGTACATTTATCAATTTATGTGGTATGAATAATGTTGCTTTCTCGGTAGTAAATATTCCCAATACAACTTTTTATTGGAAGTTACCTACCGTTGCATTTAATACCCAAGGATTATTTACAAATGCAATTATGACCAACTTTCCCTCCACTTATTTCTCTGGAAGCATTTATGTGACAACAGGAAATGGATGTGGGAAAAGTGCATCACAATCTATGACATTAAAATCAATACCATCCACTGTAGATTCAATATATGGTGCTACTGTAGTTTGTGCTGGAAGTATCGATAATCTTTATTCCATTACAGCTGATCCCGCTATTTTAAATTACAAATGGGTTGGGCCAAGCGGTTCGCGTATATCAGATGGAAGTACTACTTCAACAGTAAATTCTTTAGTCACTACTTCAAATACTGTTCACTTTAAATTTGGAAGTATCCCAACAGGATCAACAATAAGTGTTAAGAAAAACAATATTTGTGGTGCTGGAATTGCAAAAACAATAAATTTAATTGCATGCAATTTACGTCTTGCATCAAACACACTATTAAATAATGTTGAATTATTTCCAAACCCAACTGACGGTTCATTTATTATTAACTTTCACTCATCAATAGCAGACAATATTGACTTAAATATTACTGATGTTACTGGAAGAAATGTATTTCATGAATCATTTACATCATTCATCGGGAACAATGAACATGTAGTTGATCTGAGTTCTGTGGATGCTGGAATTTATTTTTTGAAAGTTAAAATCGAATCAGAATGGCAGGTAATACGAGTAATAAAAGAGAAATGATATTTGGAAGTATTGAATTAGGAAGTGCTTAATGGTTTTTCCAAATATCTCTTAGTTTAACTACCTTTTGAGCTGGCGTTAAACCTTCAAAATAATATGTTCGATGTTTGTGCCAACGGTTAAAAGGAAAAAATCCTAGAGAACCACCCGCAAGCATTCCTAATTGGCTCATAATAAAAGTCGCCACAAACAAATCTTCAGGTTGCAATTCAACACTGTTTTTATTGTTATTCGAAAAGGATGTTGCAAAAAGAACTCCTCCAGCAACGGCACCTATCAAACCAGGAATAAGTCCTGATTTTCCTGGCCTATCATAAGCAATTTTTGAAATTCTATTTACTTCTAATTTTACAATTGAAGAGTCAGTAATAATTTGGACGGAATCTGTCCCTAATGAAGTAAATCCATTTCCTATAAACACTTTGAAACCTGAATCCGCTTCAATTATCCATGTTCCTTTTTTTTGTGCTTGAGAAATTTGTGATAATAGAATAATGAAAACAAGAAGTGTATATCGCATCGGCAAATTTAATAATTTATAATCCTTAAAGGTCGCTCTTCAAAAAAAACGCTGTGGTTATTTTTTAAAGGAATTTAATTATAATATCTCCTGCTTTCGATATTCTTCACTCAGCTTTTTCTAAATTTCATTGCGTACAGGTGCATATTCTGCGAAAGTAGCTTTAACTCTTGCTCTTCCTTGCGTAATTCCTCTAAGTGCAATATTGAAATTATCTAATTCTGCAAGTGGTGTTTTAGCTCGTACAACTTGTTGTCCTCCTCTATTATCCATTCCAACAATTATACTTCTTCTAGTTTGCAATTCGTTCATGATATCCCCCATTACATTTTCAGGAGCTTCAGTTTCAATATCATAAATAGGTTCTAACAGTTGTGGTTCCGCATGATGGAAAGCCTCTTTAAAAGCCATCATACCCGCAATTTTAAAACTGATATCATTACTATCAACAGCATGCATTTTCCCATCATAAACTGCAACTCTTACATCCCGAACATACGAACCTGTTAATGGTCCTTCATTCATTTTCTCCATCACTCCTTTAATGATTGAAGGCATAAATCTATTTTCGATTACACCACCAGTAATACAATTCAAAAAAACCAACTTACCACCCCAACTTAATTCATGTATTTCTGTGTCACGTAAAGTAAGATCCTTAGGATTGGGCATGCCTTCATAATAAGGTTCGATACGCATAAACACTTCACCAAATTGACCAGAACCTCCCGATTGTTTTTTATGCCGGTAAGAAGCCTCCGCAGACCGCTGAATTGTTTCACGATAAGGAATGCGAGGCTTCACAAATTCAATATCCATTTTGTAAATATGATTTAATCTCCATTTTGTAACAGCAAGATGTAATTCGCCTTGTGCATGAATCATTAATTGTTTCAATTCCTTTTCATACTGAATAATCAACGTTGGATCTTCTGCATGAATCTCATTTAAAACTTCGCTTAGTTTCTCTTCATCGCTCTTGTTTTTTGCAATGATTGCCATTCGGATTTTAGAATTCGGAAATTCTATTGTTTCAATATTTCGTTGTGCTCCCTTTCCATTTAAAGTATGACAAGTTTGTGTATTTCTCAACTTGAGTGTTGCACCTATATCGCCTGCTTTTAAACGATCAACGGCATTCCTATTTTTACCATCTAAAATGAATAATTGTCCAATGCGTTCTGTAGTATTTGTTTTTTCGTTTTGCAATTCCATCCCTACAGTTAATTCGCCAGATAAAACTTTAAAGAGCGATAACTTTCCGAGATGTGGTTCTACTAAAGTTTTATAAATAAATAATCTTGTAGCGGCTGTTGTTTCGCAATTTATTGATTCACCATTTTCTAAAATTTCTGCAGGCATTTCACTAGCTGAAGGCGCAACATTATCAATGAATCCCATCAATCGTCCGCTTCCCATATCTTTTTTTGCAGATAAACAAAAGACTGGAAATAGTTGATGTTTCATCATTCCAATTTGAATTCCTTTTCGCAATTCATCTTCATCAAGATTTCCCTGTTCAAAATACAATTCCATCAGTTGCACATCATTCTCTGCAGCTTTTTCCACTAACTCATTGTGGAGTTCTTTTGCACGAACCATCTCTTCTGCGGGAATTGGTAACTTCTCCGGCTTACCTCCTTTCGCTGGAAATTTATACATCGTCATCTTTAATAAATCGATGATGCAATTAAAATCAGAACCTGTATTTAATGGATATTGCATTAATGTAACTGCGGGTCCGAAAAACGCTTTTGATTGTTCAACTGTTTCTTGAAAATTTGCATACTCGTGATCCAATTGATTGATGGCAATAATACAAGGTTTTAGAAAACGACCCACGTAATCCCAAATAACTTTGATTCCAACTTCTACGCCGTGCTGCGCATTAAGCACTAATAAACTGGTATCGCAAACGCGGATGGAGGAAATCACTTCACCAATAAAATCATCTAAACCTGGCGTATCAATAATATTGATTTTGAAATGTTGACTAAAAAAAACATTACTTTATTAAATTTGCAACTTGAATTCAGTCCATGAAAATTCTATAAAAAATCTCCGCCAAATTCCAGGGGTTGGGGTCTCCATTGCGCAGGATTTAATTAACCTAGGCATAAGAAACACTATTGATTTAGTGGGCAAAAATCCAGAAAAATTATTTATTGCTTCTAATAAATTAGTTGGCCAAACGCAAGACCGATGTTTGTTATATGTATTTCGCTGTGCTGTGTATTTTGCGGAGACTCCAGAACCTAAAAGAGAGCCCGAAAAACTCAAATGGTGGAACTGGAAAAACGAAGTATATCACAATAAATTATAAATCAATAGTTTATATCAAATAAATATAAACTACCATATTGTTAAAAACCTCGTTTCCAATGTTGTCGAATCAAAAGTAGGTTTGTATCTTTGCCCTCCTTATATTAGAAATAAAAGAATTAAAATCATCATGCTGTTAACTGCTGAATCGAAAAAAGACATCTTCAAATTACACGGAACAACCGACACCAATACTGGTAATTCTGAGGCACAAATTGCTATGTTCTCTGAGCGTATCAATCATTTAACTGATCACTTGAAGGGTCAAAAGAAAGATTATAATACTCAGCGTGCGCTGATTCGCCTTGTAGGTAAACGTAGAAGTTTACTTGATTATCTTCAAAAAACGGAGATTAATCGCTATAGAGCAATTATCGCTACATTGGGCATACGTAAGTAAATTATTGCCGAAAGGCAGAATGAAAAAAGGCAATTTCGATAAATTGCCTTTTTTAGTTTTAACCAAAACCGCCGCTAAAGCCGCCAAAGAAAATGCAACCAAAAGGAATTGTAAAAAGTATCCGTCTCGATGATGGAAGAGAAATAACCATAGAAACAGGTCGTCTAGCTAAACAAGCAGATGGATCGGTAGTAGTACGTATGGGAGATTGTATGATCCTCGCTACTGTTGTTTCTAGTCAAGAAGCTAAAGTAGGCGTAGATTTTATGCCACTTACTGTTGATTATCAAGAAAAATTTGCTTCTGCAGGTCGTTTCCCAGGCGGTTTCTTCCGTCGCGAAGGCCGTACAACAGATGCCGAAGTTTTAATATGCCGCTTAATTGATCGTGCATTACGTCCGATGTTCCCATCAGATTTTCATGCCGACACTCAAGTAATGGTAACAATGATCTCTGCAGATCAAAATGTTTCTCCCGATTGTTTGGCAGGTCTTGCTGCTTCTGCTGCACTTGCTGTTTCTGATATACCTTTTAACGGTCCAATCTCTGAAGTAAGAGTAGCTAGAATTGATGGTAAATTTATTATCAACCCAAATCGCCAAGACCTCGATCGCGCTGATATCGATATGATTGTTGCAGGTACTGCTGCTGACATCACTATGGTGGAAGGCGAAATGAAAGAAGTTTCAGAACAAGAAATGGCTGAGGCGATTAAGATTGCTCATGAAGCAATTAAAGTACAATGCCAAGCTCAAATTGAACTTTCAGAAATGGTTGGTTCACAAAAGAAACGTGAATACACACATGAAACTCATGATGAAGAACTTCGCGCTAAAGTGTGGAAAGAAACTTTTGATAAAGCTTACGCAGTAGCTCGTCTGTGTAATCCTGATAAACATGCTCGTAAGGTTTCATTTAAAGCTGTTTTAGAAGAATTCACAAAACAATATACTCCTGAAGAACTTGCTCCGCGAATAGGAATGATTAAGACTTATTATCATGATGTGGAAGCAGAAGCAGTTCGCAGCATGGTGTTGAAAGAGAAAATTCGTTTAGATGGTCGTGGCTTAACTGATATCCGCTCAATATGGTCTGAAATCAACTACCTACCGTCTGCTCACGGCTCTGCACTTTTTACTCGTGGAGAAACGCAATCCTTAACTACTGTTACTTTAGGATCTAAACTTGACGAACAAATTATCGATCAAGCCATGTTTGAAGGAACCAATAAATTCTTATTACATTATAATTTTCCAGGATTCAGTACTGGTGAAGTAAAACCAAATCGTGGACAAAGTCGTCGCGAAGTTGGACATGGTAATCTTGCAATGCGTTCATTAAAGCAAATGATGCCTGGTGATGATATCAACCCCTATACCATCCGTATTGTTTCTGATATTTTAGAATCGAACGGATCAAGTTCCATGGCTACTGTTTGTGCTGGTAGTTTATCGCTTTTTGATGCTGGAGTTAAATTGAAGAGTGCAGTATCGGGTATTGCAATGGGATTAATAACAGATGGTAAAGGTAACTTTGCTGTATTAAGTGATATCCTTGGTGATGAAGATCATTTAGGTGACATGGACTTTAAAGTAACGGGCACTTCAAAAGGTATTTGTGCTTGTCAGATGGATCTTAAGGTAGATGGACTTCCTTACGAAATCCTTATCCAAGCATTAGAACAAGCTAAAGCAGGTCGTTTACATATTCTTGATGAGATGAATAAAACCATCAATGCTCCTCGTGAAGACTACAAAGCACATGCTCCACGTATCGTTAAACTACGAATTGCTCGTGAATTTATCGGTGCAGTTATAGGGCCCGGCGGAAAAATCATTCAGGAAATACAACGTTCTACAGGTGCTATCATTTCAATTGTTGAAGAAGGTAACGAAGGTGTAGTAGAAATTGCTTCTCCTGATAAGACGTCTATCGATAAGGCATTAACATGGATTAAAGGAATTGTAGCTGAACCAGAAGTTGGTGAAGTTTACGAAGGCAAAGTAAAAACGATTACCACTTTTGGTGCTTTCGTTGAGTTTATGCCGGGGAAAGATGGTCTCTTACATATCTCTGAAATCTCTAATGAACGCCTTGCAACAATGGAAGGTGTATTAAAAGAAGGTGAAATTATTCAGGTGAAATTGGTTGAGGTTGATAAGAAAACTGGTAAGTATCGCTTGTCACGTAAGGTTTTACTTGGAAATCGTCCGGAACGTGTTGCGCCTGAAGCATAAAATAAACAACAATTTTTATTGTAAGTATTTGAAAACCCGCTCTTGTAGCGGGTTTTCGCTTTTATAAATTCACTCAATATTTTTATTTTACTAATAATTTTTCGTGTAATCCATTGGAGTCATTATTGATGAAATGAATTCAAAAGCATCACAAAATGTACTAAAATTCTATTTTTCCTACATGATTTTAGATGGCTTTAAATTTCGAGATGCAACCTCTTTTATGAAGCTTCCGTTTAGCTTGCCATAACACTTTTGTGGAAAAATGAGACAATTAAAAATAACGAAGCAGGTTACGAACCGCGAGACAGCATCACTTGATAAATATCTTCAAGAGATTGGAAAAGTAGAACTGTTAAAACCAGAAGAGGAGGTTGATTTAGCGCGACGAATCAAAGAAGGCGATCGAACTGCCTTAGAGCGTTTAACAAAAGGAAATTTGCGATTTGTGGTATCTGTTGCAAAACAATAGCAAAATCAAGGATTAACGCTTGGTGACTTAATCAACGAAGGAAATCTTGGTCTTATTAAGGCTGCTCAACGATTTGATGAAAC
This sequence comes from Bacteroidota bacterium, assembly GCA_025352785.1. Classification (GTDB taxonomy): domain Bacteria; phylum Bacteroidota; class Bacteroidia; order AKYH767-A; family OLB10; genus JANXSD01. The sequence goes on along the minus strand of JANXSD010000005.1, from coordinate 15,284 downwards.
ACGTGGATTTAAATTCATTTCGTATGCAGTTTGGTGGATTCGTCAAAGTATTCTTCAATCATTAGCTGAGCAAGCACGTATCGTACGACTTCCTTTAAATAAAATTGGTTTTATCAATAAAATCAATAAAGCCTTTGCAAAATTAGAGCAGGAATTTGAGCGTGAGCCTACCAATGAAGAACTATCAACATTGTTAAACATTACTGTTGATGATGTGATGGACACGATGCGTTCTTCTGGTCGACACGTTTCCATGGATGCACCACTCACTCAAGGAGAAGATGCAACATTAATGGACTTAATGCCTGGTGAAGAATCATCGCCTTCGCCTGAAACAAACCTTATCACTGAATCACTTCGCCGTGAAATTGAAAGAGCATTGCATACATTAACTCCTAGAGAAGCTGATGTGATTCGTTTATACTTTGGATTAAATGATTCGTCAATGACGTTAGAAGAAATCGGAGAGCGTTTTGAACTCACACGTGAACGCGTTCGTCAGATTAAAGAAAAAGCTATTCGCAGATTAAAACATACTTCCCGTAGTCGCATCTTAAAGACATATTTGGGATAAAAGAAGGTTTCTTGGTTTTTGGTTATGTTGTGAAACCCCATTAGTTAAACTAATGGGGTTTCCTATTTTAAACTCTCTTATGAAAAACCTTCTTAAATTAGCGCTTTCTAAGATCCAAACAAATAACCCTATCTATGTCCGTTCTCATTGCACCTTCTATCTTATCTGCTGATTTTTCAAATCTACAGCGCGATATAAAAATGATTAATGAAAGTAAGGCCGACTGGTTTCATCTAGATGTGATGGATGGAGTTTTTGTGCCAAATATATCATTTGGGTTGCCTGTTATAAAAGCAATAAAAAAACATGCACGTAAACCGTTGGATGTTCATCTCATGATTGTGGATCCAGATAAATATTTGGCAGCCTTCGCAGATGCTGGAGCAGCTATAATTTCGGTGCATTATGAAGCATGTACACATTTGCATAGAACAATTCAGAATATGCGTCAACTAGGCGTTTTGGCTGGTGTTGCAATTAATCCACATACTCCATGTAATTTGCTTTCGGAGGTGATAGCGAACGTTGATGTAGTATGTGTGATGTCGGTAAATCCTGGTTTTGGAGGACAACGATTTATTCGAAATACTTTTAACAAAATTTATGATCTCAAAAATCTTATTTTACAGAAAGGGTCTTCCGCCAAAATTGAAATTGATGGTGGTGTTGATTTAAAAAATGCGCACGAGTTAATAAAAGCGGGAGCTGATATTTTAGTTGCAGGTAACACCGTTTTCTCTTCCACCGATCCATTAGCAACCATATTGGAATTGAAGGCTGCGGACACGCAATTAGTATAGTTAAACCATTAAGCAATGTAATCGCTTAGGTAATGAAATTTCTCTGTTAGTTTTCCATTGATGGTAATTGTAGCACGAGCAATCAAATCTTCCTCATCAGCATATATTAAAGATGGAATTACACGTTCCATTAAATGTTTTCCAAATCCTTCAGAGGAATCTCGAGGCAATTCACAAGGAAGATTATCCACTGCCATCACAGTAATGGTTGAAGCTGCGAATGGTTCTTCTAATTTTTCAGTAAAGGGATTATATCCATAAAATTTTTCTTCTATTGTTGATGCTTTTACAGTTGAAGGAATACTACCATCAATATCGCAAGTTACATCGGCAATTACAGAAATATGAAACATTGGGTCGCGCATCTCTGCTTTCGAAAAAAGTATTGGTGCTTTAGGATCCCAAAACGTACAATGAATTAATAAGTCGCATGATTGAGCAAATGAGTTTGCTGCAGAAAAAGTACATTTAAATTGATCAGGGTGATGATAAAAATTATAATTACTCCATGGTGAATTATCTTTACTTTGGTGATAATCTTCTGAATGCAATTGCACATAAACTGGTTCACGGAAAGAATAATTTAAGAATTCATAAGGAGTAACTTTTCTTAATCCCAATGCACCCAAAGTTTCAATTGCGCCGTTTGCAACTCTCCCTCCACCGGTAATTACAATTTTAATATTTGATAAATTAACCTTTCCTAATTCCCTAAAAAGCTCCTTTTTATCGTGGCAAAGATCAGCCGGTTTTAAATCATACAAGCCATATTTTAAACCGTACGCCATAATACCATTATACGCACCAACTATGCCAGCAAATCTGCCGAAACCAATAACACGGTGCTCTTGCCTATCAGTTAAACATTCGTAATCGATTAACTGAATGTTTTTTTTAATTACTGTTTGCAACAAATTTTTATTCTGTGGTTGCTTTTTGATGGTATGTGAGAAAAAAAGATATTTTTTATTTTCAATTAAAAATTCTTTCGGCACTTCTTTTATCCCCATTAAAATATCGCAATCGCTTAGATCCTCTGATAACTGAATTCCATGGGCACGATACTCATCATCACCATAACACCTAAAGGCACTAGGTTGAACTTTCAACTCCACATCAGGATGTTGTTCCAATAAATATTTGCATTGCACGGGAGTAAATGGAACTCGTTTATCATGCGGCACTTTTTCTTCTCTGATAATTCCAATTTTCATAAGCGTGTAAAAATAAGATTAAATTTTATTAACCCTTAACTAATTTTTTTAGATAATATAAAATTACAATTCATTAAAAAGATGAAGATAAATAGTGTGAAAGCAAATTTTAAATTATTACTAAGACTTGATCCCTCGCCTGTTCAACTCCTTTTGAAATCGTCGAGCATTCAATAAATGGTTGTCATACGTTTTTGCAAATGCGTGATAACCGGAAAAATCCTCACGAGCACAGAAAAATAAATAATCATGTTTTTTATAATTTAAAACAGCATCTAATGAAGCAACTGTAGGCATACAAATGGGACCTGGAGGCAAGCCTGTGTACATGTATGTGTTGTAAGGAGAATCAATTGATTTGTACTCATTCAAAACTCGATGAATTGTAAAATCACCCAATGCATATACAAGCGTTGGATCCGCTTCCAATTTCCAACCTTTTTTAAATCGATTCATATAAACTCCTGCAATCATTGGCTTCTCATCGTTTTTGCGAGTCTCTTGCTCAACAATTGATGCCAATGTAGTCACTTGCGTTTGCGTCAATCCAATTTCTTTTGCCTTGAATTTGCGATCAACAGTCCAAAATATTTTATACTCTTTCGACATTCGATCATAGAATTGTTCTGCGGAAGTATTCCAATAAAATTCATAAGTATTGGGAATTAATATACTCAAGCTATTTTGTGCAGTGAATCCATATTTCTCTTGATAGCTTGGATCATGAAATAACATAGCTAACGAAGATGAATCGGCTTCTAATCGCATTCCTACTACACCTGCTAGCTGTTCTACATTTCGAATATTACTAAACGTTAATCGGATAGGAGTTTGTTTGCCAGATCTCAATAAACTTATAAGTTGCTTATTACTCATATCAGCACGGATAGAATATTTCCCAGGCTTTACATTGTTTTTATAATTCATTTGTTCTGATAACCATTCGAAAGAAGCATAATTTGAGAGCAAGCCTTGTACTTGTAAGAGTCGCATTAAATCTTCAAATGAATATCCCGTAGGGATATAAATAAATTGTGTTTTATGTACTTTCAAAACTACGTTCGGAGCGAAAACTTTTCTATAAAAAGTATATGCAGTAATAAGTGTAGCAATTCCAATAACAAAAGCGAAAGCGATGATTATCTTTTTAAATTTAGGATAAGAAGATTTTTTTGATTTACGAGCCATTTACAATTATGGTAAAATTTATGATCGAAGACTTAATCGCATCAATGCAATTTTCGCCAGTTGATTATTAGGATTTATTTTTAGTATTCGCTTAATGAGTTTAATTGCTCCTTCATTATTATGTTGAACAATTAGTAAGCCTGCTTTATTGAGTAATGCTGATTCATAATCTGGATCTAATGCTAATGCGAAATTATAAAGCCGTTCAGCTTCTATTTGATTTCCTTCAATACTTAATGTTAAATATCCTAGATTCGAAAAGCCTGGTGCATATTCTGGATGTTCTTTAACAAGTGATGCGAATACTTTTTTTGCCTCAGCATTTTGGCCTGAATTAACGAGTGCAGTTCCATATTTATTTGCAAACTCCGATGATTTTGGTGCTAATGTAAATGCTAATTTAAACCAATTAAATGCCTCTAGTTCATTTCCTAATTGATGAAATGATTCTGCAATTCTATAACTTGTCCATGCATTTGCATTGTCATATTGCACTTTTTGTAACCGAGATTTTAAGTCTTTGACCTTTTGAGCGTAATTAATTACAGTTGCATACTCTTGCCTTAAAAAATAGACTTGAATCAATTTAACTATATTGTTTTCTAGTTCACCTTGCGAATTTCTTGGCAAATAATTTAATGCTGAATCCAACATTACATCACCTAATCCAAATTTTTCAAAATAATTAATATATGCTTGTGCGATAGCGGTATTTGGAGGATTTGGATTATTGATACAATTAATTCCAATGAATTTTTTTATCGCTTCAATATTTACTTTCTTAGAAGGAATAGCTATTTTATGATCGTGAACACTTACATGTGGGATATCAGTTGCACCACTAAAACTCATGTGACAACTCACACAATTATTTTTTGCCTTTGTCAATAGTGATTTCTCATTCGTACATAAATGATCTTTACTTTCTTGATGACAATTTTTACATGCACCATTGAACACATCATTATTGGTATATTTTACTGAGATATGTGGATTATGACAAGTAACGCAGGTTAATGCATTTTTATATGGTTTTAATCCAAGATTTTTTGTTTCTGGATTTTTATTTAGACGATCAAGTGTAACTAGATAACATTTACTTTCTTTCAATCGTTCAGCATGAGAAGCCATAATGTGTTCTTGTTCTCTTCCTGCATATACAGGCATAAAAACATTCATTACCTCTGACAATTTCATGCCAGGACGGAAATCGAAAAATGATTTACCTTCATTAAGAACTGCATTTCCTTGCACATGACACCGTTGACAAACATCAAATTGTAAATCAATTGGAAGCTTCGATGGATTAACAATAGAATAGTCAACGTATTTACTGGTATCAACTAATTGCCCTGATGATTTTTCTTTCACATGAATACTTCCTGGTCCGTGGCAACGTTCGCAATCAATACCTTGTTTAATGAGATTGTATTTATTTTCAGATCCTAATTCAAATTCTGGAAATCCATTGTGACAGGTCATACATTCTAGTCCAATTAAACGATTGAAACGTGAATTGTTTCCGTTCTCAAACCCTGGGGGTAAATCCCATCTTTGCTTTTGTGTGTAAAAGGTCAATGGTGCTTGATAAATATAACCATTCGATTCCCAAAGATGTGAATTGGTATGTTGACCAGATCCAACAATATATTTTATTGTTTGGATACGCTGATAAATAGTATCTTTTCCTTCAAGTCTAAATTCTTTAAATTTCAAACTGTCGCCAACCCATTGAGGCGTGTAATAAAAATCTTTATACTTATCATAAACAACTGGGTGATGATCAAAATTTGCTGATGATTTTATTTTCGAAGTGTGATCGAAAGATTGACCCATACCCGTATGAATAAAAGTTGCATGAACATTAGCATGACATCCTTTACAAGTTTGAATACCAACATATTTAGCTGAATCAGTTAACCCTACGTAAGAAGTTCTCACAGCAGAAGTTTTTTCTGCACTACCACAATACCAATTCATTCCTGCAACAGCGATGAGAATCAATAAAAAAATCAATAATTTAAACGAACGCATGTGCTTACAAAACAGAATGTGGGCGAACAATTTGCATCATCGTTACATCATGCCAAATACCATTGTATGCAATCCATTCGCGTAAAACACCGCAAGTTCTAAATCCAGCTCTTGCAAATAAGCGAAGACTTGCTTCATTAGCGTTTTCAATATGGCAATATACTTGATGTAAGTTTATTGTATCGAAACAATGTTTTACCATAAGAGAAACAGATTCCAATGCATATCCTAAACGACGATGTGCTTTATCACCAATAAGAATTCCAATTCCGGCTCTTCTTTGTTGAGGGTCAAAATCAAACAGATCAATAAAGCCAATTGTAATTCCTGGAGATGAAACTTCTGTCACCAATTCGATGGCTAATCTTAACTGCCGAGAAGTATAAATATCTTGAGTAGAATTTTTATAATATTGTTCGAGGGTATATTTTGAATAAGGAGAAAGTGTACCGCTTACTGGCCAAACTTCAGTATCGTTTTCGAAAATCATCATTAGATCAACATCTTTAGGTTCTAATGCTCTTAAAATTATGCTTATTCCTCGAATCATATAATTTCTATCGTTCCTTCAAATACAAATTCTGCTGGACCTTCCAACCAAATATTTTTATATTCATTGCCTAACTTTTCAAACTTAACAAATAAATTTCCTCCACATGTTATCACTTCACATCCATTTTTATCTAAAGCAAATTTTTGCGTGGCAGAGGCTGCAATAACAGAAGCCGTTACACCAGTCCCACAACTTAGTGTTTCATCTTCTACACCACGTTCAAAAGTGCGAATATATAATTTCGAATCTGCAACTTTTACAAAATTAACATTCGTGCCATGCTGTTTGAATTCAATACTATTTCTTATAAATTTTCCTTCTGCAAGCACATCAATAACTTGGGGATCTTCTACCCATCTTACAATGTGAGGAGAACCTGTATCGACAAAACAGTCACCACCATCTCTAAGTTTCACTTCTTTCACATTCCCCATTCGTAATGAAACCCAATTACGGTGTATATCAAATAATGCTTCATGCTCTCCATCGGCAGCAATAAAATTTGTTTTATTGGAAATATAACCTTTGTTAAACGCAAACTGTACAAGGCAACGTCCGCCATTGCCACACATTGATCCTGGAAGTCCGTCGGCATTAAAATAGACCATTTCAAAATCGTAATTTTGATGTCGTCGAATAATCATTAAGCCATCAGCACCAATTCCATATTTACGGTTGCATAAATGTTCGACCTGATCTTTACTTATCTCTACTAACGAATTCCAAGCATCTAAAATCACAAAATCGTTACCGGTACCTTGGTATTTATAGAAATGTATTTGCATCGGTGTAAAGTTAATTAAAACTACTTGTTTTGCATTTATAAGTCCTAGAAGTATTAAAAATGGACTTTGTTAATAGAAGGTTAAATTCATATTAGATTCACCAAATGAATTTTATTTTTGTTCGAGTTAATAAAAAAACTAAATTTATACACGATAGAACAATCTTACCATCATTTAAAAACAAAAAAGATGAAAAAGCATGTTGGAATATTCCTCGTAGCCTTAATTGGAAGTGTTGTTGGCTCAGGATTCTATAATCATTATCTGGTAAGCACTCAGATGCAAGTTGGTAAGTCATCTGCAATAGCTGCATCAACTTTTCAAAACGTAAATTTTACTGGTGGCTCGTCTTCTCCTAGTGATTTCACGGCTGCAGCGGAGGCGACAGTACCTACTGTAGTACACGTAAAAACAACTTATGCACGGCAAGCGGGATATAACAGCATTGATCCCTTTAGTTTCTTTTGGGGAGCTCCCCAACAGCCAGAAGGATCACAAGAGCAGGCAACTGGATCGGGAGTTATTATTACGGAGGACGGTTATATTGTCACTAATAATCACGTTGTAGATAATGCGCAACAAGTACATGTTACACTTGACGATAAGCATACCTATGAAGCTAAAGTAATCGGCACGGATCCTTCAACGGACTTGGCACTGCTAAAAATAGATGCCCATGGTTTAAATTTTGCAGGTTATGGAAATTCAGACAATGTTAGAATCGGGGAATGGGTTTTAGCGGTTGGGAATCCATTCAATTTAACTTCAACAGTTACTGCGGGAATCATAAGTGCTAAAGGAAGGAACATCCATATTCTTCCTGATCAGAAATTTCCTATTGAATCCTTTTTGCAAACTGACGCCGCTGTGAATCCTGGAAATAGTGGAGGTGCCTTAGTAAATACGCATGGTGAATTAATAGGAATTAATGCTGCTATTGCTTCAAATACGGGATCCTATTCTGGTTATTCTTTTGCGATTCCTGTTAATATCGTTAAAAAAGTGGTGAATGATTTATTAGAGTATGGGTCTGTTCAAAGAGGATTTATAGGAATAAGCATTCGCGATATTGATGCTGAATTTGCTAAAGAAAAAAATATTACTACTCTAGATGGAGTATATGTGAATGGACTTACGGAGGAAGGTGCTGCCTCATTATCCGGCATTAGAGAAGGCGATATTATTACAAATATCAATGGGGCTCAAATAAAAACAACACCTGAATTGCAAGAGCAAATTGGTAGATATCGTCCAGGAGATAAATTATCTGTTTCTGTTTTACGTGATAATGTAGAACGAAAATATGAAGTTACACTTCGAAATAAAGACGGAAATACTAAAGTGATTAAAAATGAAGTAGTCAATGTTTTAGGTGCTAAACTTGAATCATTGAATGATACTGATCAGAAAAAACTCGGTATAAAAAACGGAGTAAAAATTAGTGAATTAGCAAATGGCAAATTACGAAATGCTGGTATCAAAGAGGGTTTTATTATTACTTCAATCGATAACCAACCTGTTAATTCTCCAAAAGATGTTACGAATTACCTCGAACAAAAATCTGGTGGAGTATTAATAGAAGGAATTTATATCAATGGAATGCGTGCTTATTATGGTTTCGGCATATAAATTGAGGAACAAAAAATAAGGTTTTAAAATGAAAAAAGCGGGGCATTTATTGTTCCGCTTTATTTTATGAATTAAAAATAAGTTGTTGTTTTCTGTAAGCTTGTATGAAACTATTACCTTACATTTGTAAGACACAGGAATTAAGGCCGTAGCAATTTTCGTTTGACATAAAAACAAACCCATGCGTCAACTTAAGATTACAAAATCGATTACAAATCGAGAAAGTGCATCGCTTGAAAAATACCTATCTGAAATCGGGAAAGAAGGTATGATCAATGCTGAGGAAGAAGCGCGCCTAGCATGTTTAATTCGAGAAGGTGATCAAGATGCTCTTGATAAATTAACGAAAGCGAATCTTCGTTTTGTAGTCTCTGTTTCTAAGCAATATCAAAACCAGGGTTTAAGTTTGCCCGACTTGATTAACGAAGGAAATTTAGGGCTTATCAAAGCAGCAAAACGTTTCGATGAAACGCGAGGATTTAAATTTATTTCTTACGCCGTATGGTGGATTCGTCAAAGTATTTTACAAGCTATTGCTGAACAATCACGTATTGTAAGATTACCACTTAATCAAGTGGGATCATTGAGTAGAATTAGTAAGGCCTTTAGTAAACTCGAACAACAGTTTGAACGCGAACCTTCACACGAAGAACTTTCTGCAGTAACAGAAATTTCTATTGATAAAATATCTGATGCTCTTCGTGTTTCGAGTCGGCATGTATCCATGGATGCCCCATTTGCAAATGGCGAGGAAAATACTCTTTTAGATGTGATTGAAGATTCGGAGTCACCGCGCGCAGATGTACAGTTAATGTCGGAATCATTAAAAAAAGAAATTGATCGCTCACTCAATACACTAAATGAAAGAGAACGTGAAGTAATAAAATTATTTTTTGGAATTGGAACTACTCATGGATTAACACTTGAAGAGATTGGTGCAAAATTTGATCTTACAAGAGAACGTGTTCGTCAAATAAAAGAAAAAGCTATTCGAAGATTACGTCATAAAAACAGAAGTACAATATTAAAATCATACTTAGGAGACTAACATAAAAATCCCAAAACAAAAAACCCCTGAAGTATGTGTACTTCAGGGGTTTTTAATTTCTAGTAATACGTTAATCGAATTACTTGAGCCAAATATTTTGAATACCGAATTACTTGGCGGCTATAACCATATTCGTTATCATACCATATATACAATACTAAACTCTTTTTATCTTTTGATACAATAGTAGCAGGGCTATCTACGATGGAAGCGCAAGGATTACCAATCAAATCACTCGAAACAAGTTCGTTGGAGGATGAGTATTGAATTTGTTCGATAAGTGGGCCACGAAGTGCTGCATCCTTTAATATTTCGTTCACTTCTTCTTTTGTGATTTCTCTTTTAACAGTAAGATTTAAGATTGCAAGTGAAACATCTGGAGTGGGTACACGAACAGCATTACCCGTAAGTTTGCCTGCAAGAACAGGAATTACTTTTGCAACTGCTTTGTCAGCTCCAGTTTCTGTGATAACCATGTTCATTGCTGCAGAACGTCCTCGGCGATATTTATCGTGGTAGTTATCTAGTAAATTTTGATCGTTAGTATAAGAGTGAATTGTTTCAATATGTCCTCTTTCAATACCAATAGTTTTTTCGATTACAGCAAGTACTGGTACAATTGCATTAGTAGTGCAGGATGCTGCAGAGAAAATGGTTTCAGTTTCTCCACCATCATGTTCATTAACGCCATAAACTACATTAGGAATATCGCCTTTACCTGGAGCCGTTAGTAATACGCGCTCAACTCCTTTAGCCTTCAAATGTTTTGATAAGCCTTCACGATCACGAGAAACACCAGTATTATCAATTAGTAATGCATTACTGATTCCGAAAGCAGTATAGTCAATCTCGTCAGGATTTTTAGCATCGATTACATAAATAGTATGGCCATTAACAATTAATGCATTTTTATCATAATCTTCGATTACTGTTCCCGGAAATGGTCCATGAACAGAATCATTTCTTAGCAATTCTGCACGTTTTGAAAGATCATCAGTAGCGCGACTACGAACAACAATAGCGCGTAAGCGTAATTGCTCGCCCTTGCCTGCTTGCGCAACTAGTTCACGAGCGAGAATTCGCCCAATACGTCCAAAACCATAGAGAATAACATCACGAGGAATCATCACTCTTTTATCCTTACCAATAAGATCGACTAATTTTTTTGATAAGAAAGCTCTAGCATCATTATTAAAATCAGACATTTCGCTTATCCATTCAGCGCCCAAGCGACCAATGTCGATACGTGAAGGAGCGAGATCCATATCCTTCAACAAACGAGCTAACATTAGTGTATCATTAACTGAAATTGGTTTCTTAACAAAATCTTTAGCGTATTGATGGAGATTGAGAATCTGACTAGCGCTGCGATCCACTAATTGATTTCTAAAAACGATTAATTCAACCGATTTATCGAACCAAAGATCGCCTGTGATGTGAATCAGTTCTATGGCCGCTTTTTCCTGTTCTATCCAATCACATAATTGGTTTTGGTAGGTCTTATGACCGGACTCATTAATCGTTGAAGTTAGCATATTGAGTTTTTTAGTGGAATCGCAAAGATAGTTAGCAAGATAAAAAAGTAAAGCATAATTATAGATAAAAATTCAAAATGACTTTATGATAGGACAGAAACTGCTTTAACAAAAAAGCAGCCCTTCATATTAAAGGGCTGCTTTGCATTTTGGGTGAAAGACGGGGCTCGAACCCGCGACCTCCTGAACCACAATCAGGCGCTCTAACCAACTGAGCTACAATCACCGTAAGGAGGGCGCAAAAATAGAACAATAAACAATGCAGCCAAACAAGAATTGTTGATTTTATTCAAATGTCAGAAGCAAAATTAAATTAAAACAGTTAAAATGCAAGAAGCCAGTTGAATGTATAACTTTGCAACAATGGCAAATACGACACTTTTATCCGTACAAGGAATGACCTGTAGCAGTTGTGCTCAAGGTATTACTCGCCAGCTTGAAAAAAAAGGACTTAAGAATGTAAATGTTCATTATGAAAGTGGTGAAGTTGAATTCGAATTAAGCAATGATTTAGGCGTTCCTGAAGTAATAAATGAAATAAACAGTTTGGGTTATAAGGCTTCCGTATGGCAAAAACCATTAAACGACTTATCAAAAACATCGAAATTTAGCATACTTGAAATTCGTTTTTTTATAAGTGCGGTATTTACAGTACCACTTTTATTACACATGTTTCTCCACTATGAATTATTACATACTATTTTATTCCAATTTATATTATGTATCCCCGTGCTAATTATTGGCATTATGCATTTTGGAAAAAGTGCGTGGGGTTCACTTAAAGCAGGAATACCAAATATGGATGTATTGATAGCAACAGGTTCAATTACTGCTTTTATTTATTCCTGCTTGGGATGGTACATTTATTATGGGAATGCCAACATACATAATTTTATATTTTTTGAAACGACAGCTACAATAATTACCCTTGTACTTTTAGGCAATATTATTGAACAGAAAAGCTTAATAAAAACACAATCAGCGCTTTTAGAGTTAACAAAACTTCAACCACAAATTGCACATAGAATAACAGAAGCATTAACAGCAAATGAACACATTAAAGATCTCATTGCTGACCAATTAAAAATAAATGACTTAGTATTAGTTAAAAATGGTGAAAGGATTCCTGCTGACGGTCAAATTTATTGGGGTCATGCTACCATTGATGAAGCGTCAATGACTGGAGAAAGTTTTGGTGTTGAGAAAACTGAAAACGATTACGTGTTAGCGGGAACCATCATACTTGATGGAAGCATTAAATTCTTTGTGCAGAAAGCAGGAAACGATACCGTATTATCAGCAATGATAGATTTGGTAAAAAGGGCTTCATCACGTAAGCCACAAATTCAACGAATTGGTGATTTAGTAAGTTCACGCTTTGTACCAATTGTAATTCTTATTTCCATACTCACATTTGCGATATCCTATTTTTTCACAAATGTTGACATGCAACATGCTATTTTAAGAAGCGTTGCAGTACTCGTTATATCATGTCCATGTGCAATGGGACTCGCAACACCAACAGCGGTATCGGTAGGCATAGGTAGAGCTGCGAAAAACGGGATACTAATTAAAGGCGGTGACTCACTCGAACGGCTTAGTGAAATTGATACAATTGTATTCGACAAAACGGGAACACTTACAGAAGGCAAATTACGAATTAAATCTTTCAATGTTATCAAAGAAAAAGCACTCGTCGAATTTTTATTAGGAACATTAGAGCAACATTCATCACATCCAGTTGCTCAAATATTAAGTAAAACTTTTTCCAATTCAATTGCACCCTACCCTATTCAATTTACTGAAATTAATGAAGAAAAAGGTATAGGGATTTTCGCCAACGATATAAACAATAATCGTTACGTTGTTGGTTCTAATAGGTGTTTGAAAGAATCGACTATAGAAAAAAATCATCAGGTTTATGTTTTAAAGAACGATGAAGTTTTAGGTACTATAGATCTTGAAGATAGTCCGAAGGAAGGAATTAAAATGATGGTTGATTATTTCAGCTCCAAGAACATTAAAACAATTCTTTTAAGTGGTGATAGTGAAGAGCGCTGTATGGACATTGCTGCTGAATATGGAATTCCAAGTGTATATGCAAACAAATTACCCACTGAAAAGATTGAAATAATTCGTGAATTACAAAAGTTAGGTAAAGTAGCTATGGTTGGTGATGGAATTAATGATGCACCAGCGATTGCGGAATCATGGGTTGGTATTTCAATGGGAAGCGGTACACAAGTAGCAATTAATTCATCAGATATTATTTTACTAAATCATGTGAATTTATCAATTGTAGTAAAAGCACATCAAATTGCTTTAGCAACACTTAAAACAATTCGCCAGAATTTATTTTGGGCTTTAATTTATAATATTATAGCCATTCCTGTGGCAGCATTCGGATTCTTAAGCCCTATGATTGCATCATTTTCAATGGCATTTTCAGATGTTGTTGTTATTGGAAATTCATTGCGATTAAAATTAAAAAAAATAAAATCACATTGATTTCACTAATGCGTTTTATTAAAAAACTAGACACGGTAAGGAGTTTACAACTTTTTCAGATATTCCGATTTGCGGGATTTTTTCTTACTGGAATATTACTTGCCAAAGGCCCACTATCAGTAACGAATATTGGAGTATTTGAATCCTTGATGTTCTTTTCAGGCGCAGTAAGTTTTTTCTGGATATCTGGTATTCTGAATGGGTTACTTTCAAAATTCAGTCAAGTGAATTCTGAAAATCAAGGTAGATTTATTTTTAATATTTCTATGTTTATTGTCATAATGAATATTTTACTTGTCATAGTTTTATTTTTTGCTCGAGATTTTGCAACTTTATTTTTGACATCTGCAGCAATGAAATATTACACATTGCTTCTCACTTTTATCCTATTCAATAATCCTGTTTTTTTGATAGAATATGTATTACTTATCAAAGAGCAAAACATTTCATTGATAGTTTATGGCTTTATAAATTTCATATTACAAACTATTGTTGTTGTGGTGCCGATATTATTAGGATATGATTTAAGCTTTTCTATTAAAGGACTAGTTTTATTGTCGATTTTAAAGCTATTCTTTCTTAGTTTCTTACTAAATAAATTTACTGACAAAAAAACAGATTTAAGAATTTGGAAAGAACATTTTCATTATTCGATTCCATTAATTCTAAGCTTACTTATAAGTGGTTCGGCAGATTATATTGACGGCGCCTTAGTCAGTAGTCATTTCGGTTCAGATTCTTTTGCAATATTTAGATATGGAGCGAAAGAGCTGCCATTATCATTATTATTGGCAAATTCATTAAGCCTTGCTTTTGTGCCCAAGCTTGCAAATAAATCTCAATTTGAGGATGGATTGACACAATTAAAAAAAGAATCATTAACGCTTATGCATATACTTTTTCCGATGTCAATTATTTTATTACTTTGTAGCCATTGGTTGTATCCACATTTTTTTAGAGATGAATTCATTAAAAGTGCAAGTATTTTTAATATTTACTTGATATTAATCATTAGCAGAATGGTTTTTCCGCAAACCATAATAATGGCGCTTCAAGATACAGGAATTATTTTCAAAACCGCTGTTATTGAGATTACAGTTAATGTAATTGCAAGTTATTTGCTGATGCTAAAATATGGAATGGCAGGCGTGGCTTGGGGAACGATAATAGCTTTTAGTGCTGAAAAAATAATTTTAATGATAGTTTTGTATAAGAAACGCAACCTTCCAGTTTCTAGGTATTTGGCAACCAAAGTGTGGGTTTTATACTCGCTACTTTTAATATTTTGTTACTTTCTTGTTGAAAACTTTATCAATTAAATGTTGCATTATTGGATTAATAAAACCCAAAAATCATAAATTTGTCGAATAATGGTAAAATCAAGTAATGAGGCATACTTTTTCTTAAAGAGAGTTT
>JANXSD010000002.1 GCA_025352785.1 Bacteroidota bacterium | reverse complement strand
GCGAACCCACCACGACATACCACCAATCACTAAAAGAGAAGCGAACAAAATCCAATATGTTTTGAACCATAAAACTGCAGTTAAGAATGGCCCAAATTTATTCATATCTGAAAACGTTATTGATGTGGCAGAAGCGTACGAAACCATATTACTGCTTACGTGAAATATGGACCACATAAACGTGTTAGCAATTAGTAAAATGATAAAAACAAAATAACCAATATATTTATTATTTATTAAAGTATGAATAAACATACTTAGGATAATATAGCATGTCAAAGTGATTCCTTGAAACAGTAAAATTTCTACTACGTATTCATTTAATTTAATAGTGTGAAAGCCATTAATATATTGTGCAATTATTCCTGTAATACATGCAATTATTAATACAACTTCTATTGTTAAAATCATTGCAATTGTTTTGGATAAAAACGGGATCCACCCATTGAATGGAAGTGCATCATATATATCATTTACTTTAGCATCTCGCTCCCTCCATACCATTACTCCTGTGTAAAATGAAATAATGGATATTAAAAAGATAAATAAACTACCAGAAATTGTTTCAATTACATTATAGGTAACGGGAAATGACTTATTGCCATAACCTCCATCTGTAACAAATGTCATTGCTGCAACAAGATTTAAAAGCCCAGCAAAAAGTATTACAATAAAACCTGTATTTTTCAATATGCCTTTTAATTCAATTTTCACTTGACTAATAAATTGTTTGAAAGCGAATCCAGAGGAAAATTCGGGTTTCACAAAACGGATTTCCTCGTGTACAATCATTTTGCCGAAATCATCTTCATTCGTTTTAGAATTCTTTGAAGATGCCTTAGATTTTTCAGAGAAGGAAAAACGATAATAAGTGAAAGTCATCACGCAAGCACCAACAGCAAGCCATATCAATCTGTTAAAAAGCATAATTCCGTGCAATCCCAAGGAGGTTGTATTTTTTTCATCGACTGTCCAATATTTTGTTGCAATCGAGAATGCCCTTGCACCAAATGGATCTAACAATGAGCCGACAAATTCATTATCTAAATTTCGAATTAAGCTTTGCGAAATACCATATCCAACAAGAATTAATATAGTTCCTATAAATGATGTAACTGTATTTCTTGTAAGTGCAGCAATGGAAAATATAATTGAACCCGCAAATAAAATATTGGGAATTGAAAACACTAACAATCCATTTAAATGTGCGCTCCAATAAGTAGCACCGGTCCTTTCCGCATCAAGCCATGGCATCATCGATCCAATAATACTTCCCAATGCAATACCCAAAAAAGGAATAATTGAAATGAAGCATGCACCAAAATATCTTCCAAGTAAAAAATCACGTTTTTTAATTGTAGTGGTAAAAAGAATTTGATTTGTTTTTTCAGCATAATCTCTAGCAGCAGCACTGTTGAGAAAAGCAGTTATCATCAGTAAAGATAAAATTGCCATCACTGAATAAAAGTTCTCCACTACATAAGGCGCATTTTTATGCACATTGCCAATGCTAGAACCTATTGTTATGTTTTCACTACTAGATGCACCAAAAATTAATAGCGCATTAATAAGTAAAAATATATATACCATTGGTTGTCGAAGCCAATAGCGAATTTCAAATTTTAATATCTTAAATATCATTTTGCGTTTGTTGGATTTGATAAAAAATGTAACAAGTTTAGTTTATAAGACCTTTGATGTGAGTAAAAAATACATCTTCTAAATCAACTTCGGCCTCTTGAAAATTATTTCCTGGAGTAGAGTTACTATAAACATGAATTTTAGGTTGTCCAGATACCATTCGGGTAGAAATAATCGGGAATTGATTATCATACTCTTTAAGTTCTTGTTTGGTCATAGATTTTTCCCAAATTTTACCTTTTATGGAGCTTAATGCAGCATCAGGTGCGCCTGCATATAATACACGACCTTTATCAATAATTGCCATTTGCGAACAAAGCTCTTTCACATCATCTACAATATGCGTTGATAGAATTACAATTACATGTTCACCAATCTCCGATAATAAATTATAAAATCGATTTCTTTCTCCTGGATCTAAGCCAGCAGTTGGTTCATCAACAATTATTAGTTTGGGTTCGCCAAGAAGAGCTTGAGCAATTCCGAAACGTTGTTTCATTCCGCCAGAAAATCCACCTAGTGCTTTCTTTCGAACATCCCAAAGGTTTACTCTTTGCAATAATCCTTCAACTGCCTCTTTTCTTCCTGTTTGAATCCCCTTTAAGACTGCTATATGATCTAACATATCATAAGCAGTAACTTTAGGATAAACGCCGAACTCTTGTGGTAAATAGCCCAATAGTTTCCGAACTTCATGTTTATTATTGATCACATCTAAATCTCCTAAAAAGATTGTTCCACTATCAACATCTTGTAAAGTAGAAATGGTGCGCATGAGTGTTGATTTACCTGCACCATTTGGTCCAAGTAGTCCGAACATACCCTTAGAAATTGTTAAGTTAACATCTGATAGTGCCTTTACTCCGTTAGAATAAGTTTTGGATAGTTGCTTAATGATGAGTTGCATAATAGCTTGTGATTTGAGTTTCGAAAAATAGTTAATAAAATTGAGTTTTCACTAAATGACAACCAAAGCGTAGAATAACTTTGATGAATCGAATACAATATACCTTTAAATTAATCTTACACTATAAAAATTGCATGTTTTGTTATATTACTAAGTTATCTATTAATTTCGTGTTTTAATAAATTAACCTATGAATAAACGAATTCAGATAGATAAATTAGTGTTTCTGATATTTTTTCTAATCTCTTATTATACATTTATTCATCATTTGAATAATGAAATTTGGAATGATGAATACTATACAATTAATCATTTTGTTTTAGTTCCATTAAAAACCACTTTACTTGATTATCATGTACCAAATAATCATATTTTATTTAGCATATTGATAAAACTGTATTTGAATTTGATTGGATTTGTTGATCTTAAAACAATTATTGAAAATCCATTTGTCTCACGGATTCCACTTGCAATAGTAGCAGTCCTCACACTTAATTATTTCTGGAAGTCAACAATTTATTTTTTTAAAGATATCCTATGGCGATCGATCTCCCTATTATTGTTAGTTAGTAATGTCGTTTTCGGGAACTTTATTTTTCAATACCGTGGCTATGGAATTGGAATGCTTTTCTTGACTCTTTTATTCTATCAATTACTTAGAATAATCTATGATGATAAAATTAGTTGGAAAACTTACTTGGCATTATTGATATTCTCATTTGCTTCCTTTTATACGAGTCCTTCTAATTTATATTTCCTCATTGCATTAGGATTATTCCCAGCAATTAAATATAGTTTAGATAAAAATAATATTACTGATTTTTTTAAAAGTACTTCATTCAGATCTGGTTTATTTATACTATTCGGAATTCTTTTGAGTCTTTTAGCATATTCTCCAATCTTTAAAGAAGTATTCAACAATGAATATGTTACAAATTCATCTCCTTTTGCATTCACTAATTTTGAACGAATGTTTAAAGCATTGCTTTCATTGTCTTCCTTCCATTTTGTATTATTTGGATTTGGGATTTATTATTTGATTTACAATTTTGTGAAGAAGCAAATACACTCTAATTCCAGATTTTGGTTTCCCTTTCTAATATGTACATTGCCATGTTTCTTTAGCTTCTTGCATGGAGATGTTCCACCTGATCGTGTTTATTCTGTGATCGTTCCATTTTTTACAATCTTACTAACTCAAAGTCTCTTCTTGTTTTTGCAAAAGTTAAATTTACTAAATAATCAAAAACTATATTTAATTATTCCCATTTGTATTTTAATCCACTTTAGTTTTAGTGAATTGTATCTTTTTGAAAAACTCGGCTATGATAATAGCAATGGAGATCGTGATCAAAATTTGACATTACAATATCATAACTATCATTTCAATTCACTTGGGATGATAAAGATTTTGAAAAGTGATAGTTTATTAAACTTGCCAATTTTTTACGAAGAAAATTTTGATAACACAAAGGTACTTACCGATGTCTACGGTATTAAAAGTAAAATAGTAAGTATGGATAGCATCAAGAGTAAAAGTTATATATTATTAAGCAACAAAGCATTTTCCGAAAAAGCGGGAATGACTTATAAATTAATTAATTCCGATAAGCAGTATTTTAAACTTTATAAAGTTGAAGTGGTTAAAAGATAATTTAGCGAATTATATGAATAATATTTTTTTGTAAAAAAAATTTTAAAAGCGATTGCTATTCTTAAAAAAACCTCTTCCCAAACATGAATATCCGATTGGGAAGAGGTCTATTTTTTTTATTTAATAGTTAATTTACCAGAATAAGTTACACCTTTTGAAACAAGTGTTAGGAAATATATTCCAGCATTTAAGTCCTTAATATTTATTTTTTGGTTGTCTGCAATTTCTTGATCGCGAATTAAAATACGTCCAGTGACATCAGAAACAGTAAGTGTTGAAGCCATATTAGTGCCTGTTGCAATTGTAAAATAATCATTTGCAGGATTTGGATAAATTTTAATTAAATTATTTTTATCAAGGCTATTAAATCCAACAGTTTGAGCTAGTATATCAGTAACCGTATTTGTTACAATCGGAGCATTAAAATCAAAATAAATATTTGCAAAATTATTAATGGTAGTACCAAGTGCCAGACCAGTCTTCGGTTTAATCTTGTATGAAACAAAACCATGACTTTTAGGTTCATTAATAGCAGCTGCTGGGAGATGAATATTATTAAATTGAAACTTCATCGTATTACCTACAAGAAATATAGCAGGAGGGAAGCTAAATCCAGTAATCTTAAGAGTTGATAAATCTAGATTAGGATCCAATTCATCCGTTACATTTATATCATAAGCATCATCATTCCCTAAATTTTGGAACATGATAGTATAATCTAACTCTGAACCTACCGTAATATTTCCAGTTCCAGCACCTGCATGTACTTCATATTTTTCATTAGGATCACAACTGTTACGCACAGGCAAACACAATACGATTGTATTATCTGCAGGGTTTACATCCCCAATAACAGGATCAATCGCAATTGTTATGCATAATGTATCTCCTATGTTTGCTGATATATCTGTAAGCAATGTTAGTGAAGAAGTAAATTCATAAGGACTTAAGCCATCTAATTGTCCGGCGTTAAAAACTACTTGAGTACTGCTTACAGAAAGTGGAACTTGAGATGAAGATAAATAACTCAGTTTGGGATCAAGTGTAATAGTGATTGTTGATGTTGGAGCAACGCAAGAGATAATTTTATTAAATGCCGTTAGCCAAACAGAAGTTGCTGAATTTGGTCTGAAGCCATTGCCATGCATAGCAACACTTAGATCCGCTTGTGAGTTACATGTAATTCCAAAATCATTACCAGTAGCAGGAAAAGTATTAATTAGATATTGCGCTGTAACTGGACAAGCTACATTTAAAGAATTAAAATATGGAAGTGAAACAATATAGCTAAAACCACTAGGTACGGTAAGTGTATAATCACCTAATGAATCACTATACCCATACGCCACAATTTGTCCGTTGTATGATGCTGTAACATAATTTTGAATTGTTGTTTCACCAACATTGTAAATACAATTTGCATTAGCATCCATAAATAATTTTCCGCTAATATCTGAACAAGAGGCAGCAACAAGCACAGAAGGGTCAACTAATGTATCTGATTTTCCATCAGGGGCTGTTACTATATACTGCACGGTATAGTCACCTGGCAAGGTGTAAATATGATTAGCAATGCCATAGAAATACGTGTTTGCTCCATTTGCTACAGCGATGTTAAAGGAAGAATCAGTTCCATCACCGAAAGAGATGTCCATGTGCATAGAATCAGTAATCAGATATCCACCATAATTACCATAAAAGTCCATTTCAATGGTATCGGGAAGCGAACAATGTGTGACAAAAGAACTGTCGCCAGCATACAACAGATTTACATACGATGTCTGTGCATGAGCAGAATTGGTGTTCAAACAAAACAATGATGAAACCATAATTAAAAGAGTAAATAATTTTTTCATAGCTATTTTTTTTATGTGTGAAGCAAAGGTGCTATTTTTTTTAGTTGTAAGAAATTAATTTTAAAATATTATTACCTATTCAAATCCAATAAATTTTTAATTTTGCCTGTATAATTAAAGTTTATGATGATAATTATTACTCGTTCAATAAATTAATTTCAATAAAATTAAAATGGAAAATCAGAAAATTCTTATTCCTCATAATTAATTCGATCGCAAAAATGGTACAATACTTAATAATCATGAGTGATTATTAAGTACACATTTGTAAAAAAATCTACATGGAAATATTAATCTAATCTATAAATAATTATTTAACATTTTGCTTTTGCAATTTATGAAAGGTAACATACGATGTAATTAGGATGGCTAGTACGAGGATTGGGAAAAATGTAACTGCTGAAATACCATCGATAACAGCAATACTTATAAATGCAGCGATAAAATCAAAGGCTAATCCAGCATAAGCCCATTCCTTTACTCTACTAGGAATCTGTGGAAGAATTAAAACTAATGTTCCAAGCACTTTAAATCCAGTTAACATAGGACCGAAATAGTCTGGGTACCCAAGGTGTTTAATTCCTTCCTTTGCCATAGCTGATTGCATGGTAAGTATTGGCATTACCCCTTCGAATAAGAAGATGATAATTGTTGAAGTCCAATAAATGATTTTTGTGCTTTTCATAAATATATATTTTATTTGTTAAGTTAATTGAATTTGTTATTGTGAGATTTTAAACTATAATTAAATTTCTAAATATTTTTTTAGTGAAGTGTGTATAATAAAATTCCATCCCTCATTAAAATTTTTAAAATCAAAATCTTTGTTATCTTTTGGGAAAGTTTCAATTCCAGTATGCGTAAGTTTTAATAACGTTGAATTTTCAATTTGCGAAAGTTCAAATTTGACAAATGATTCACCAGAATATCTATCATATTTCCAGCTATAAATAAGTTTTTTTTCATGTAATACTTCTGTTACTTCACATAGATGTTTATATTGTTTATCAGGACTTGGTCCGCCAACAAATTGAAATTTAAAACCTATTTCGGGTTTAAATTCTGCAAGATCGAAATACCAATTTTTCATTTCATCTCTGTTTGTGAGCGCACTCCAAACTTTTGAAATAGGAGATTCAAAAACTCTTTCAATAATAATTGGGGTTGACATAATTATTCTATTTTGAATTACTTTTATTATTTAAATAATTTGCTAACATATCAAGCATTTCTTGCCAGCCTTGCTTTGCCATTTCTCTTTCATTACCTTGCTCTGCCAAGTTGGAATAACTTATTTTTACTGTTGTTTTATTGTTATGTTCAGTAAAATCAATTTCTACTTTCGAAATTTGAATGACGTCAAGTTTCATTCCATAGTAGGCAGGAGCAACATCGTTTCCATCTTTATCTGTGAAGCAATCTAAATATGCCAATCGAAATGGTGCATTAATTTCAGTATAAACACCTTTACCCCAAATATGAACTCCATCAGGGGAATACATGCAATAACGGAATAGGCCTCCGATTTTTAAATCAACAGAACAATAAGAAGTAGTAAAGTTCTTTGGTGCCCACCACTTCATAAGATGTTCTGGATGTGTCCATGCATTAAAAACTAGTTGAATGGGAGCTTCATAAAGATGAGAAACAATTAATTCATTTTCTTTTTCCATGCTTTTTTATCGTTGGTTTTTGTTGAATTATTTTTAAATATTTTTCCAGAGAATCTAATTTTGCTTCCCAAAATTGGCGGTATTGCTCTACCCAAATTGATACTTCATTGAGCTTTTCTAGCTTCACCTCACAAAATCTATCTCTTCCAGTTTGTTTAATTTTTATTAATCCACATTCAGTAAGAATTTTAATATGTTTTGATATAGCAGGACGACTAATATTAAAGTTGTTGGCAACAGAATTTAAGTTAAGTCTTTCTTGTGTTAAGAGGTTAAGTATTTCTCTTCTTGTGGGATCAGCAATAGCTTGAAATAC
>JANXSD010000017.1 GCA_025352785.1 Bacteroidota bacterium | reverse complement strand
GATTTTCTGCGCACTGTTCAAATCCACCATAATTATTGGGAATACCACGTGAGCCGGTGATGGAAATTTTCATTGAAATCTTATTCTGAATCAAAATTCTTTTTAAACGCATCCCATCCTTGTGCTTTCAATTCATGTTGTCCATTCTGACGATCAATAAAATTATAGCCACCACTTTTATCAGTGATATGTCCAACAATACTAAACTCTGCACGATCTTTAATTTTTTCGTATTCAGATAATGGAATAGTAAAAAGTAATTCATAATCTTCACCGCCGTTTAATGCGCAAATTGTTGGATCCAATCCAAACTCCATTGCAAGTTCGCGCGTTTGATGATCAATAGGAATTTTCTCTTCGTAAATCTGACAACCTTTTCCTGATTCTGTACAGATATGCATGATCTCTGAAGCAAGACCATCAGAAATATCAATCATCGCCGTTGGTCTAATATTATAGAGTTTAAATTTTTCTATGATATCCCAACGTGGTTCCGGTTTTAATTGTCGCTCTAATAAATAATCAAAGCCTTCAAGATCGGGTTGAAGTTTGGGATTTTCTAAGAAAACTTTTTTCTCACGCTCAAGTAATTGCAATCCCATGTATGCGCCACCTAAATCGCCAGTAACACAAATGAGATCATTAATTTCTGCGCCGTTTCGGTAAACTAAATCTTCTGCTTTCGCAGTTCCAATTGCGGTTACACTAATCACTAATCCACTAGGGGATGTGCACGTATCTCCTCCCACTAAATCAACATTGTATTTTTTACAAGCGAGCAAAATACCTTCGTACAACTCTTCAATAGCTTCTAACGAAAAACGATTAGAAATGGCAACGGCTGTTGTAATTTGTTGTGGCTTCGCATTCATAGCACAAAGGTCGCTGATGTTTACTGACACCGCTTTATATCCTAAATGTTTTAATGGGGAGAACGATAAATCGAAATGAACACCTTCCACTAACATATCCGTAGTTACAACAGTGCGAAGGTTTCCATTATCAATTACGGCGGCATCATCACCAATACCTACTATTGTACTTGCATTTTGCAATTCTACATTTTCACGGATATGACGAATCAATCCAAATTCTCCGAGCTCACTCAGTTCTGTACGATTATTATGATTTTCAAACATGACGCAAAGGTAAAAGGTATTTACTGAAAAAGGATTAGCAGACAATATGAGATGCGGCTTATCGCTATAAACGCAAACCTCATTAGTAAGCCCTAATTAGGAACAGAGTAAAATAACATATTATATGATGGATCTTGTGTTTAAATAAATTCTTTTATGTTATCTAAAGATTACCAAACCTCTGTCTTAACAAAAACTTTACTTTCGCCTTATAATTCAACTAAGAGCATGTCATCATTCGGATTCTTAAAATACTTTATACCCCAAGATCGTAAGTTTTTCCCTCTCTTCGATAAAGCAGCTTCTAATGTGCACGAAGGAGGAAAGGCAATTTACCTATTAGTCACTTCAACGACACCAGAAGATCGCCAACATTATATTCGATTAATCGAAAAGATTGAACATATTGGCGACGATATTACTCATGAAATCTTTAAAGAATTAGGAAGCAATTTTATTACTCCATTTGATCGTGAAGACATTCACCGATTAGTAACTGCTATTGATGATATCATCGATTATATTCACGGCTCTGCAAAGCGAATCGACCTCTATAAATTGATGGAATTTGATTCGGATGTGGTAAAATTATGTGACTTGATTCAACAAAGTACGGATGAATTACGAATGGCAGTTTTAGAGCTAAAAAACATGGATAGAATGCGCGATATCACTGCATCTTTGGTGCGTATCAATAGCATCGAAAACCATGCGGATGATATTTTTGATCATGCTGTAGCACGTCTCTTTGAACACGAGAAAGATGCCATCAGAATTATTATGGTGAAAGAAGTTTTACAAGGGTTAGAAACAGCAACGGATAAATGTGAAGATGCCGCAAATGTTATCGAATCGATTATGATTAAAATGGCTTAAGTTTCGGCGATGACAAACTTGTTAATTATAGTTGTTCTTCTTGCTTTAGTATTTGATTTTATCAATGGTTTTCATGATGCGGCAAACTCAATCGCAACTGTTGTATCTACGAAAGTATTAAGTCCTTTAACGGCAGTACTTTGGGCTGCAATGTTCAACTTTATTGCGTATTGGTTATTCGAATTAAAAGTTGCTGATACTGTTGCAAAAACTGTTCGAGCAGAAAACATTACGCTCGTCGTTGTCCTTTCTGGATTAATCGCTTCTATTGCTTGGAATTTACTCACATGGTGGTGGGGAATTCCTTCTAGTTCGTCGCATACACTGATAGGTGGTTTCGCAGGTGCTGGCATTGCTCATGCAGGAAGTTTTCATGCTGTTCAGCTCGATAAAGTAATGCCAACTGTATATTTTATTGTGCTTGCTCCAGTGATGGGGATGCTTTTATCTTATATCATTTCAGTGATTTCCATTCACATTTGTAAACGGATGAGCCCCTCTAAAGTCGATAAGGTTTTTCGGCGACTTCAACTCGTTTCTTCAGCAGCCTATAGTCTCGGACATGGCGGTAATGATGCCCAAAAAGTAATGGGAATTATTGCTGCAGCGATGGTTTCTCAACATGTAATTGGGGATGTCAAATCAATACCAGAATGGGTTCCATTAGCCTGTTATACCGCAATTGCTTTAGGTACCATGCTTGGCGGATGGAAAATTGTAAAGACGATGGGACAAAAGGTGACGAAATTAACTCCCTTTGAAGGTTTTAGCGCGGAAGCGGCAGGTGCAATTACTCTCTTTGGAACTCAGCATTTTAAGATTCCAGTAAGTACTACGCATACAATTACAGGATCCATCATTGGTGTTGGAATCACCAAAAGGATTTCTGCAGTACGATGGGGCGTAACGATTCAACTTTTATGGGCCTGGATCTTAACCATTCCTGTTTCTGCAGGATTGGCGGCGTTAGTGTATTACTGTATTCGTGGCTTTTTAGAGTAAGCTTTTGATAGTCAAAAGGCTATAATTTTTTTTTCATAGTAAGAGACAAAAGCAGATCCCATATTTTTTCACTAATTAAAGGAAGGTTTTCTCTGACTTCACAATCTTTAATTGTTCATAACCATTTGATCATTTCTTTCCAATTTATTTGTTGCTAATTGGTTCATTTCGATAACTTTTATAGCTTAGAATTGTTCTAAATAACGAAATAAGACCGTATCTTTGTGGTAAATATTAACAGGAAAATGATCACTGTAACTGAAAGAGCACTTGAGAAGGCAATTAGCCTTATGAAGGAAGAAAAACACCCCGAAGGTTCGTTTATTCGTGTAGGTGTTGATGGCGGAGGCTGCTCTGGCCTAACTTATAAGTTGGAATTCGATCACGAAGTAAAGGATAGTGATAAAGTGTTTGAAGATAAAGGCATGAAAATCGTTTGCGACAAAAAAAGTTTCCTCTATCTTATTGGTACTGAGCTTGATTATAGCGATGGGCTTAACGGAAAAGGATTCGCTTTCCACAATCCAAATGCCTCTCGTACCTGTGGTTGCGGAGAAAGTTTCGCTGTTTAATTATCTATTAACTTACCCTAAAATAAGAATTAGTATTCCCCAATGTCAGAAGATTTGAAAATCCTAGATGAAGTCACGCAAAGTGAATACAAATGGGGATTCGTTAGTAATATTGAAAGCGACAATGCCCCAAAAGGGTTGAGTGAAGATATCGTTCGATTTATTTCTGAAAAGAAAAATGAACCATCATGGTTGTTGGAATGGCGCCTGAAAGCTTTTCGTTTTTGGCTAACCATGGAAGAACCCGTTTGGGCAAATGTCCATTATCCTAAAATCGATTTTCAGGATATTATTTATTATTCTGCACCCAAAGCAAAACCAGTATTAAATAGTTTGGATGAATTGGATCCTGAGATAAAAGCAACGTTTGATAAACTTGGAATTTCTTTACAAGAACAAAAAAGATTATCAGGTGTTGCAATGGATGCCGTGATTGATAGTGTTTCTGTTAAAACAACTTTTCGTGAAGCGCTTGGTGAATTAGGAATTATCTTTTGCTCTTTCAGCGAAGCAGTTCACGCACATCCTGAATTGATAAAAAAATATTTAGGTAGCGTTGTTCCTTATACCGATAATTATTATGCTGCTTTGAATTCCGCAGTTTTTAGTGATGGATCGTTTTGTTATATCCCGAAAGGTGTTCGTTGTCCGATGGAGTTGAGTACTTATTTTAGAATTAACTCTGCAGGAACAGGGCAGTTTGAACGCACAC
>JANXSD010000172.1 GCA_025352785.1 Bacteroidota bacterium | reverse complement strand
CCGAACCGCTCGAGGTCGCCGTCGTGCAGCTCAACGCGCAAGACGACTTGCCGGCGAACCTCGCGACGATTTCGACGCTCGTCGCGCGCGCCGCCAAGCGCGGAGCGCACAGGTAACGAAAGTGAAATCGAAATCAAAGATGAATCTGTTTGGATCAATGGAACACAAACAAATCTTACATGGCCAAAGCTTGTGATGTCTTGTTACCTCAATCGCGAAAGTCTTTCGGAGAGTGCGCACTATGCAACACCAGGATTACATTTTGATGCAACAAAGGAAAAAGGAAATCCTTTCGCTTATCATGTTTATGGAACATCCATTCATAGCGTAACTGTAGATTGTATTCGTGGAACGTATGAAACTGATTCTGTAAAAATTGTTCACGACTTTGGAAAAAGTATGAATACCATCATTGATCGTGGGCAAATTGAAGGCGGACTTGTTCAAGGAATTGGGTGGATGACTTTAGAAGAAATTATCTATAACAAAGAAGGAAAATTATTAACGAATGCATTATCAACTTATAAAGTTCCGGATATTTATTCGGTTCCCAAAGAGATTACAATTCAGGCTTTAGATACGCCAGGAAGTGAAAATGCAATTCTAAACTCTAAAGCTGTAGGTGAACCACCATTGATGTATGGAATCGGAACTTATTTTGCAATTCGAAACGCCGTAAAAAGTTTTAATCCAAAAGTAAAATTAGCATTAAATGCGCCGTTTACTCCAGAGAAAGTTTTGATGGGGCTATATGAGAAATAACGGTTTGCGGATTTACGATTTTCGGGATTTTTACCAAAAATGTTTATGCGAAGCACAAAACTTTGGGCTGTTGCTAAACTGTCTGCGGAGCACGAAACCCCACCTATTGCAAATGTGCAGTTAGCTGTAGTTCTTATTTAAAACTTGCAAAAGCTTATCTTTTTTCGTATATTTGTAGAAATTTCACAAATATAGTAATATGATAGTCGAATTCAGTGTTTCAAATTTTAGGTCTATTAAGGAAATTCAAACACTCAGTATGACCGCTGCCAATATCGTTTCTAAGTATAAGGAAATTGATGATAATAATATTATAAAGGTTTCAGATAAATTATCACTCATAAAAAGTAAGGCAATTTATGGCGCAAATGCTAGTGGAAAAAGTAACTTAATTCAAGCACTTGTTTCATTTATTTCTATAGTTAACTTGTCTGTGAAAGATGAAAAGATTTTGAATGAGAGAATTGAACCATTTCTATTGTCAACTGAAACTGAAAAAAAACCTACTTTTTTTCAACTAACATTTATTTTAAATAATGTTTTATATAGATATGGTTTTGAAGCAACAAACAAAGCGATTAAATCAGAATGGCTGTTTGGCTCACCTGGAAAGAAGGAAGTTCCCTTTTTTACAAGAGCAGAAGGAAATATAAATGTAAATGAGAATCAGTTCAAAGAAGGGAATAAATTTACAAAGCTTTTCAAGCAAACATCAAATGACATTGCCAGAAAAAATTCACTGTTTTTAACCGCCGTAAAATCTTTTAGTGGTGGAATTTCTAAGGAGATTGTTGAGTTTATATCGCAGATTAATGTTATAACTGGATTGAGTGATAGAAGGATGCATTCTTTTGCAGGTGATGCATTAGCGAAGATTGAGACAAAAAGAAAAATTGTAGGACTTCTAAAGATTGCGGATATAGGAATATCCGATGTGGACAGAATCGAGTTAAATAAAGATAATTTGGTTGAATATCTTCCTTCTGAAATTGTGCAAGAAATTGAAGAAGGAAAGAAGTATGCTACAATTATTACTGCACATAAAAAATATAATTCAAAACAAAAGGAAGTCAAATCTGTCACTTTTAGTATGGGAGGAAACGAATCCGAAGGAAGCAGGAAAATGTTCGGATTAAGCCCATTTATATTACAATCATTGGAGCAAAATAGAACTCTAATAATGGATGAGTTTGATGCTAGATTCCATCCATTACTTAGTAAAAAGATAGTTGAGTTATTTAATTCTAAATCTAATGATCGATCGCAATTTATTTTTGCAACTCATGATACAAATCTATTAGATGCACAACTTCTTAGGAGGGATCAAATTTGCTTTGCTGAAAAGGATAAATATGGAGCAAGTCATTTTTATACATTAGTTGAATTCAAAGGTGTAAGAAATGATGCATCTTTTGAGAAAGATTATATCTCTGGTCGATATGGTGCAATTCCCTTTTTAGGTGATTTTAATTCTATTATATCGTAGATATGCCTAAGAGGACAAAAGCTATAAAAATCACCGATCTTCGCAGTTATAAACCTTGGTTAATTAAAGTTGGAGTTTCAAAATATCCAATTGAGACAATTAATTAGAAAAAAACTTTTTTAATTGTTTGTGAAGGGCAGACTGAAGAATTGTATTTTAAATCTTTTCCCGTTGTCTCGGCAAAGGTGCGGCCTGTGCCATTAGGATGTTCAAAGACAATATTGGTTGATTGTGCAAAAGCAATTGTAACTGCGGATAAATTTGATGAGGTTTGGTGCGTTTTTGATATGGATTATAAGCCTGGCCAAAATGGACAATTCGAAGATTTCGATAATGCCATAACTTTATGCAGAGACGCTGGATTTAAATGCGCATATTCAAATGATGCATTTGAATTATGGTATGTTTTACATTATCAATATATTGATCAGGAACAATTAAGGTTTTTCTTTTTTAAAAAATTAAGTTCTCTTTGGAATATAAATTACCAAAAGAATGGTAAGACTAAAGATTTTGCAAAATCCGTTTATAGTATTCTTGAAAATGATGTGAAAGCTAGTCAACTTAAAGCTATTTCTAATGCAAAGAAATTAAATAAAGCCCAGAAAGATAAAGTGTTTCATTTGCAAAATCCAGTTACAAAAGTATATGAACTTGTTGAAAGTTTAAATCTACATTTGAGGCAATAGAATTACAGCTAACTTATTAATTGCCGCTAACCCATTATTATTATTTCTGTGAAAACATCAATTTAAATCGAGAAACTTTTTTTGCTGATTTTATTTCAGCAATGTACACCTGATTTGTTTTTAGGAAATCAGCGTTTATATTTTCTGAGCAACTACTGTTTTTCTTGCTGTAAACTAATCTTCCATCCATCGAATAAATTGTACAATCAAATTTATTTATACAGCCATTACAATTAATTTGAATGCTATTGCCATTTTGTACAAAGGTAGGTTCGCAGTTTGTTATTTCTTCTAGGCCAACATTTGTTACGTTAACAGACTTACATATTGAATCTTTTCCGCAATCATTAAACACATACAAACAGATTGTATAATTTCCGGGAATCACATATTGATGTTGTGGATTCAGTGTAATGCTATCAATATTTCCATCATTAAAATCCCAATAAAATGAATTGTAGGATTGAGAATTGTTGGTAAGATTTACGGTCATCCCTAACTGGCTTAAATTATAATTTGCAATTAGGGGAGGTGTTACATTTACAACAACAGTATCATATTGGCTGCAATTCCTTTTTGTTATGTGATAAATAAAATTTGTTGAACTATTAACAGCAGCGAGCGGATTTCGAATAGTATCATTACTCAATCCTGTAGAAGGTATCCATTGATAATGTGCTTGATATATTGTATTCCCATTTAACTGAATTGAATCACCACCACAAACTGTAGTATCCGTTCCCGCATCAATGTTAAATGGTAAAACAGTTATTGCAACAGTATCTAAAACAGAACAACCATTACGAATCGCATTGAGTATATAAATTGAATTTTCAGATGGATAATCATTGGTAATTAAATTAAATCCATTAATGTATGATGCGTTGTTAGATGTCCAGACAATATAAGTACTACCTGAAGGAATGGGAGAAGGGATAGCTTTTAAACTAACTGGATCTCCACAAGTAATTGTATCATTCGATAATACGGATATGCTTGCAGTAAATGCACTTGCTGTTAGCGTATCCATTCTTGCAATGTACCAATCAGTTGAAGAAGTAGTAAATATAGATGGATAAATGTTTATAGTACCAGAAGCAATTCCTGCAATATAGGCACGTCCTCTGCTATCAACAGTTGCGTCCCATGAGAGAATTCCTCCAGTACCTTCATCAGCACTTCTTGCCCATTGTATATTTCCTGAAGTATCATAGCTGGCAATGTACATATCCGCAGAGTTGCCCAACGCATACGGTCCAAAAAGTCCCTGATTCGTATAAGCCTGACCTGAAATTATAATTTTATTTCCACGCACTGCTACACATTGTGGATAGGGATAAGCAGCATCCGTTTTTCCTGTGCGAGACCACAGTTTCACACCTGCACGATTATATTTTACAAGAAATGCATTGGTACTTCCATTTCCTCGGATGGTATCATTTCCAAATAAAACTTTTGTTCCTTGAAAATGTCCTGTCAAATATGCATTACCTGAATTATCAAAATCTATTCCGTAAGGAACTGCATCGCCATAAGAATATACGGAAGAAATTCTACTGAACCATAATTCATTTCCAGATGCATCATAACTTGCAACATAACCGTGATTCGCAAAATATCCCGTATTATAAATTACAGTATCCATTCCAAAATGAAATACTGCACCGCTATCGGTACCACCTGAAACAACTACATTTCCATTTATATCCGCTGCAATATTTAATGCTGCATCATCAATATTACGAGCTCCAAAACTTCTCAACCAATTCGCTTGACCTAAAGGATTTAATGAAACAGTAAATACATCTTTATACCATCCTCCATAATTACTATTTGTTACAGTATCATTATCCACTACAAGATAAGTATCTTCGAAACCTCCAGTTGCATAAACATTTCCAGCAGAATCAACAGCAACATCACGAACATAATCTTCAAAGTGAACTCCTGATCCTGTTCCCTGAAATGTTTTTACAAATATCTCGTTTCCTAATGAATCAAATTTTGCAACAAAACCATCCGCAGCATGATCTCCAAAATAAATATTGGAATTTGTTCTAAGTGAATCTGAAAAATTTCCACCAACAATTACATTTTTATTTTTATCGACGGCAATATGATAAATCTGGGGCGGTTTAAATCCAGAACCACTATTTAAAAAACTCATTACTCTTGTTAAGCGGATAAGATTATAAGATGTATCCATAAACATAACATATACACTTAAATAACCATCCGGTTGAATAGTATTTCCTTGGTAAGTAAATGGGGCGTTGTAAGTTCCTACAGTAATTATCTGATCATCGTCTGTAATCATCATGCCATTTAAACTGCCTGGAGAATGAACCAATGAAGACGCACCAATACATGACTGCGCTTTCGTATTGAAATTAATCGCAGTAATAAAAAGCGCAAGAAAGAAAATTATTTTTTTGATCATTAGTAAATTTTTGAAAACATTTTTTTGATAGAATTCTAACATTAACTTCTTTTTAAAATTGTCATTGGCAAATTAGCATATTAGCATATTGGCACATTACTTCCTCCTTCCTACAAGAATTTTATAAAACGATCTACTTCTTATCTCATCAATTGTTAATCCTGTTACCATTGCTTCTTTTTCTGAAATAGCTCCACAGTTCATTGCTTTAAGAAAATAATTGAGCAGACCTTGTCCTGTAGCAGCATCATCAAATACATCCCCTGTTAAAGTCGCTTGTGCGGTTTTATCAACGAAGTTTCGTAAACGCAATGCAGCATCTTCATAGCTCTCTAAAAAGAAAGTATACGTTGCTGCATAACGCATCGGTAATTGTGCAGGATGCAAATCCCATCCTTGATAAAATCCATTACGTAAAGAATGACTAGTATGTCCGAAACCAAGTTTCCATGCATGGTGAACAACCTCTCGATTTTCAATTTCTTGTTCCACAGATAAGTTATCACCTCTATGCGGACCAACCGGCATTACATTCGTTGCACCATCAGATAACATGATACCTGTTCCTCCTAATGCAACACGTGTCATGTGATGTGCAAAATCACAAACAGGATGATCCATCGTTTGATATTTTGCAGTGATATTACACGATGCAGTATAATCATACGTTCCGAAATGTGCTGCAATACAACGACCTTTTCCTGCACGTATCAATGCCAGCAAGGGATTTTTTCCATCTGCATCCATCACCGCTTGCGTAGCTTCAACCATCATCTCCATTTTCAATGTGCCTTCTGGTAATTTATATGCGTGCTCCAGAATTTCAAATAATTTTACAAGTGCTTCAATCTGTTGTGGGATGGTAACTTTTGGCAACATCACTACAAAATTTTCAGGCATTTTACCTTCTGAATTATCCAGTAATGTAGAGATAAAAATATCAAGCGTACGAATTCCGCGTTGCTTTAAATCTTCTGTGAAAGGCTTAATACGTATTCCGATGAATGGAGAAATTGTTTTTTCATTCATGCCTTTTGCAAGTTCTTTTGCAGCACTTACTGCCGTTGCATCTTCTTCTGCATCCGGACGATTTCCAAATCCATCTTCAAAGTCGATACGAAAATCTTCAACCGCTTCGCGCTCTAGTTTTGAAAGCACTTTTTTATAAACCGTGTATGCCAACCATGCAGATTCCTGCTTGCGATCAGCGTCCGTCATTTTATCCAAACGATTTTCCAATGCAAGAATTTGAGACTCGATATGTGGGAGCGATTGATGTCCGCAAAGCGATAATACTTTTGCTAATACAGCGAAATTAGGAGCGTAGGTAGTAAAACTTTTCAATGCTGCTTTTCCCATTTTTAATGTGCTATCCGACTTGAAAAGATTCGCACCTCCATAAACGGTATGCACTGCCTGACGTTGCGATCCATCTCCTGGATAAATTTTATTGAATGCTGTATTTGCAATTTGTAAATCGTTATAAACTGATTCTTTTGCTTCGTTAGATATAGATAATTTCATGCTTAGTGAATAATTAATTCAAAATATTTTTTTAATTAATGTGGATGTTAGAATATAATTTTATCAAAACTACAAATTAAATAGGAATCCTTTTAACCATAAAATTAATAATATATAATTTTTCATCTTGGGTGTAAAAGGTAAATTATTTGTTAGTTATCAAGGATGGATTTTAATTTATGAACTCAATTCCAAAAACGATGAGTCATCCTCTAAATTACAAAAAGAATAAATCTGTTCTTTTTGTGAAACTAATAATGAAAACAATTGATCTGTTTTTAAATTCCCGATTTTCAAAATAATAATTTTGGGAGGAGCACCATTTAATATGGAGAAATCGACAAAGTCGTAATCAAATGTGACAATGCAAAAATTATTATTTTTTGCATAACTCAAAATAGCTGTATCAGTAGAATTTAAAAGCCCTGCAGTTGAAACATGTACACATCCTTGAAATATATCTTGAAGTCGACGAATAATTCTAAATGAAATATTTTGATCAAATAGCAATTTCATGAAGCAATTCGAAATTTATGTTCTCTATCGGCAGCAAATGCCAAACAAGCTAATATTTGACTTACTGAAAGTTCTGGGTAATCCGAAATAATTTCATCGTGTGTCATTCCAGAAGCAAGCCAAGTAAGTACATCATAGACAGATATTCGTGATCCTTTTAAACAAGGTCTTCCAAACCGAACATTTGGATTGATTTCTATAAACTCAGAATAATTCATTTATCAAAGGTAATAAACAGAAACCAAAAAAACAATATTCTTAGTGCCTAACTCCCTCTGTACGTCGAGTATCCATAAGGATTTAATAACAATGGAACATGATAATGCGAATGATCAACAATTTCAAATTCGATTGTTATTCGCGGATAAAATGTTCTGATATTTTGTATCTGGAAATAAAATGCGGTCTCGAAAATTAGTCTGTAATTTCCGATCTTTAAGATCATATCTTCTTTTAATAAATCTGCAATCCTGCCATCGTCATTAGTAGTTCCTTCAGCAATTTTTATCCAATGATCTTTGAATTGATGCTCCAGTATTACTGCAATATTTTTTGCAGGACGACCTAATGAAGTATCAAGAATATGTGTAGTAAGTTGGCTCATGAAAATAATTTATCGATTCGTAACTGGGTGATTTTATTTTGCTCTTGCATGGCAATTTTTATTTCTGTAGACTGCTCATTTGAAAGCCTGACTTCAAGTAAAGATAACATTTCAGCTGCTGATTTCCCTGTTGCACAAACAATGAATATGAATCCAAATTTTTCTTCGTATGCTCTATTTCCTTCTGATAATTTATCTATTGTAAATGTGGATGCTTCATTTACTCCTGACTGTTCATTCGAAGCCCATTCCTTTGTTGTAGCAAATTTTTCTGTTAACGATTTCACATCTCCAATTTTTGGATGATGTGTAAATGCTTCTAACCAATCTGTCTCTTCACATTGCAACCAAATTTTATCGGAGTCAGTTTTCAATTCTATGATAGAATGAAATGGTCTTCGCGCAACTAGTTTAGTTGACCATACCGTACTTCCACAACAATTAAAAAGTAATTGCTGTGCTTGATCAATCGATAGTTTATTAAATTGTTCGATGATCATTTTTTAATCTTACCAAATAAACGCATTCTACTAATTCCGCCATCAGGGAATATCGATAATCTAACATGAGTAAACGGTCCAGATTGTTGGATTTCATTTTCAAAATAATGTTCGTGATCTGCTTGCAATTTTGATTGAGGAAGTATTGTTTTCCATTCAATGCTATCGCTACTAATTTTATTCTCTTTCGAAAGATCTAATTCACATCCTTCAACCATACACGTATCAGGATAATTCCCTTTGAAGTGACAGGTATCAATCAAAATATTTTCTACCGTTGCTAAATGCGCCAATCGTACAATTACCCAATCACGATTATTAGGAGTCCGATTACGTTTTGTTTCCCAACCATCTCCCATGTTGATTCCTCGTCCAGGCATAATCAGATTAGCCATATGACTAAAAAACATGTCGTTGCACGCTATTGATTTTGCTCCATTCACTGCAGCTGCAACATCTATAATTTCATTTTCATTTATCAACGACCAATCCTTAAAAACTTCGCCATAAACTTTTAATCGTGCAACACCCCCATCGGGATAAATATGTAATTTTAAATGAGTATAAATTTCTCTATCCTCAATCTCATAAAAATTTTGAGATCCCGGTTGAAGTGGTGATTTCATCAATAGTTCTTTCCATTGCACTTTATCAGATACTAAATAATCCGCATCAATATTTCCTTGAACATTGCAAGCTTCTATCGAAGCATGTGGTGGATGATTTCCAAGAAAAAAATTAGTATCAATGTCTACCCCATGAATCTTTCCTGATGTAGCCAATTTTATGATGCACCAATCATGACCTGCAACTCTCTTTCTTCGTGATTCCCATCCATCCATCCATTTACCTCGATCGGTATATTTATCTGCAATAAAAATTCCTCTATCAGGCTTGAGTAAATTTTCTTTTTCAGCAAAAAAATCATCACTACATATTATTGCTTTTCCTCCAAGACGTTCCGCTGCAAGATCAGTAAGTTTTGTAAATGCCGGAGCATTAGTTATTTTATTATCATTCATAATTATTTATCAAGCAAAATTTTTCCACTGTTCAAATGTAAATAATTTCCGTGGTCAAACACTTTTATTCCTCCAACATAAGTTTGCTTCACAACACCTAGTAATTTCATTCCGAGGTATGGAGTTATTTTATGACGATGTTGGATATCATTAATTTTTGTCACAAATTCCTTTTCAGGATTCCAGATAACAAGGTCTGCATCATAGCCTTTTTCAATTTTTCCTTTCGTATCACTTAAGTGCAAAAAAGTAGCCACATTTAAACTCATCCACCGGGCAATGTCTTCCACTGTAAATCCTCTCGTTTTTGCGGCTGTCCAGATAACGGGCAATGAATATTGCAACCCAGCGATTCCTCCCCATGCTTTCATGAAATTACCCGATTGAATTTCTTTTAAATCTGGTGTCGCAGGCGAATGGTCGGTTGCAATAAAATCAATTAATCCATCACGTAATGCCTCCCAAAGCAAATCATTATTTTCCCTTTCACGAATGGGTGGTGCGCATTTAAATTCGGTTGCGCCATCTGCAATATCTTCTGCATTGAAAACAAGATAATGAGGTGCTGTTTCTACAGTGATAGGTAAGCCTTCTGCTTTTGCTGCTTTCAAATTTGCAACTGCTTCAGAGGACGAGAGATGCACAACATGCACATGTGCACTTGTTTCTCTACACAATTGAATCATTAAATCAATAGCATTATTCTCCCAAGCTTTTGGTCGCGATTTCAAATAGGCAATATAACTTGTTGGATGTTGGAGAAAGTAATCTTGATCAGGATGTGGTTCATCCAACTCACAATGAACAAGTAATGGTTTATTGTGTTTCTTTAAAATAGCAAGTGCTGTTTTTAATTGTATTGCCGTAGTATTTGGAAAATCATCAATTCCAGAATGAGTAAGGAAAGCTTTCAATCCAAAAACACCATTCTTCAAAAGTTCATCAAGCGCATTCAAATTATCAGGAATTACGCCACCCCAAAATCCAACATTCACCAACAATTTATTAGTGGCTGCATCTAACTTAATCTTAAAATTAGTTGTTGTTGTAGTGACAGGTGCTGAATTTAAAGGCATATCAATAAGTGTTGTGAGACCACCTGCGGCAGCTGCTCTTGTGGCTGTTTCAAAACCCTCCCATTCTGTTCGTCCGGGCTCATTGATGTGCACATGAGGATCAATTAATCCAGCCATGATTAAACTATTGCCAACATCTTCAAGAATATAGTCATCGACATTTAGCGTTTCAACAATATCACTAATTTTCCCCTGATCGATGATCAAATATCCATTTCGAATCCCCGAACTAGTAAGAATTCTATTAGAATGAAGCGCGACTGGTTTATTCATCTTATTTTTATCTTCTTTGCAAAACAGAACAACTTTCTGTGATGTAAAAGTATTGTCTTTAAAAATGAAAATTATAATATTGTTGTGAAAGATTTACAACTATGGCGGTTTATAAGTGATCAGCTCAATAAAAATGAGCCAGTTATGTTTTTATGTGTTCCTGAAAGTAGTGGAAGTAGTCCCGGTAGGAAGGGTTTTAAAATGGCAGTAAGTAAAAACGAAATGCTTGGTTCTGTTGGGGGTGGCATCATGGAGCATAAATTTGTGATGTATGCTAAAGAATTACTTGACGATGACAACGTAAATTCCATTCTTAAAAAGCAAGTCCACTCGAAACAACAACCCAATCATCAATCAGGAATGATCTGTTCGGGGGAACAAACACTTGCCTTATACAGAATTAAAAAAGAAGATCATATTGCCATCCTTGCTATCATTCATGCAATGGAAAATCATCAAACGGGATATTTTACTTTATCACCCGAAGCAATCTTATTTTATGAAAAGTTAAATGAGAATATCACTACGTCTTTTCAAAAGGAATCAGATAAAAAGTGGATGTACACGGAAACAATCACCTTCGAAAATTATTTATACATCATTGGTGGCGGACATGTGTCGCTTGCTTTTTCAAAGTTAATGCGACAATTAAATTTTCATATTACTGTCTTTGATGATCGTGAGAAATTAAACACTTTCGAGAAAAATGTTTTCGCGCATCAGAAAAAAATTATTGATTATGAAAATATCGTTGAATTGATTGGCGAAGAAGAAAATCAATACATTGTCATAATGACTTTCGGTTATCGTACAGATGGAATTGTTATACGACAACTGCTAACTAAAAACTATAAATACATCGGCTTACTAGGTAGTAAAACAAAAATCGCTAAACTTTTAAGTGAATTACACAATGAAGGATTTGATGAATTTAAAATAAAAGCAGTGCATGCTCCAGTTGGATTATCAATTAATAGTAGAACACCTGAAGAGATTGCGATTAGTATCGCTGCCGAAATTATTCAAGTGAAAAACACTATTGAATTAAAGTAAATTTTCTACGCTATTCATTAGATCTCGTTTGTCAGCATTTTAATTTTTTTTGAAATCACATTTTTGTCAACTGTATTTTTCGATAATGTCTTCCCTTGAGATGCTTAATTAAGGAAAGATTCGCCTTTCTCAATTAGTTCAGAACTCCATAATGAAACGTCCTGATCTTCATATACTATTATTTCACCATTTTTATTAATGCGTGCTTCAAAACGTGAAGAATGAAAACTCATTAAGGTCATTAGCGCATTTACAGTTGGCGTATTAGTTTGCTCGTTTTCTGTAAGCATAAAAGTTAATCGCATTGCCTCCAGACAAAGATCCTTACGTAATATTGTATTTTGAGAAGTAGAATAATCTCCTTCGCTAAATAAAAGATACATTGTTTTTAAAACAGATTCTAGCCTTTTATTTATTTCTGAAGCAGGAGGGATTTCTATCTTAATTTTTTCGCTGCGTAATTTATCTTTTGCTCGCGTTAATCGTTTATAGATTGTTTCTTTATTACTTAAAAAAGCATCGGCAATTTCTTCTGCTCCAAAACCGCAAAGTATATTCAATGCAAGTCCAATTTGTGATTCAATAGCAATACTAGGATTACAGATTACAAACATCATTTGCAGCTGACTATCGTAAATATTTTTACTAGATAAATCTATAACAATCTCATATTGCACATTGGCAGATTGTTTGATTTCAGATACTATTTTTTGTGAAAATAGTGCATTGTGTTTTAATAGATCCTTAGCCTTATTTTTTGAAACCGTGTAAAGCCAAGCAGCAGGATTTTTCGGTAATCCCTTTAGTCCCCATGTTTCTGAAGCAAGTAGAAAAGTATCACTAACAATATCCTCCGCAATTTCTAGATGCTCGATACCTAATAATTTACAGAGTACAGAAATAATTTTTCTGTACTCTGTTCTGAACAAATGCGGTATCAGTTCATTATTTTGCATTACCAGCTATAAGTGAATTTTCTGCTTAACAATTAGCTGTTATCATCCATTGGAACCACTTGTCTAACTTCTACATTTCCATTCACAAGTAAAATCGGACATCCTTTTGAAAGCATCACTGCCTCATCAAAAGATTCGGCATTTATGATGATATAACCACCAATAGCTTCTTTTACTTCCACATAAGGACCATTGGTAACAACGTTATTTGGCTTAAGAACTTTTCCAGTTGATGCCAAACGATTTCCAGAGTTTGCTAATTTGTTCTGAGCGGCAAGGCTTCCCATCCAGTCTTGCCATTATTTCATCATTGCCTGCATTTGTTCTGGCGATTGTGGAACTGGACTTGCGGCTACTTCGCTTCTAAATAATAATAGGAATTCTTTCATTTTTTTTGAGATTTTAAATGTTATACCTGCATAACGCTTCAATTCTTATAATTGGACAATTTCAAAAAAATATAATATATATAAAGTAAAACTACTAAAGTTATTTAAAATATTTCATCGCTTCTTTCCCCATTTTCAAAAAATCTTTAGCATCCAGATATCCTTCTGTTGTGAGAATTGGCTTTTCATTTTTGTTGATGATAATAAATGTAGGGTAACTACTCACTCCGTATTTCTTTGCAATTGTACGGCCGTCTCCATGTTCTGCATCAATCTCGATACAAATAAAATTTTTATTGAAATACGTTGCTACTTCTTTATCAATAAAAATATTTTGCTTCATCTTTTTACAATAGCCACACCAGCTAGTAACAACATCCAAAAAGAGTGGTTTATTTTCTTTCGCAGATTTTGCTAATGCTTCATTCAAGGTTCCTTCAAAAAATTTAATTCCTAAAGGTGCATCATCCGTTTTAGCGCATACAGAATAAGTGCAAATAAATACCACAAGAATTGGAAGCAGAATAAAAAGTTTTTTCATCATTAATTTGCAATATCTTAAATAGAATTAGAATCTGTTTTTAACATCTTATGAATTGCAAATAATATTCCCCATGTTAAAAATACGGAAGCCGCCAATACCATCTCTTCCCCTTTTCCTGTTCCAAAGGTATCTTGATTAAATGGCAATCCTTGTCGTGCTTCCATCCATGAAAAGATAACTGCTGCCGCATTATTTACAAAGTGAGCTAACATCGGCAACCATAAATTACCGCTCCATAAATACAGATATCCAAACATGACACCAAGTGCAAAGCGAGGAAAAAATCCATAAAATTGAAGATGTAATGCCGAAAATAAAACTGCTGATAAAATGATTGCCACATGTACATTATTGCTTAAGTCGGTAAAAAGTCGTTGTATTAATCCTCTAAATAATAACTCTTCACCAATTGCTGGAATTATCGCAATGATAAAAAGATTGAGAATTAATCCTGTCATAGTTCCTGAATTTAAAAACACTTTCGTGATCTCCGCCGCTTGAGCTTCTGATGCTTTCATCCAATCTTCCATTTCCTTAAATACAGCTGGTAAATGCATTCCGCCATTCACTACCAACATCCAATTGATGAAGGGTACAATTGCAAACATCAGTACAATTACGAGTAAAAAAACTGTAGGTTTCGATTTGCGTTCTAACCCCAAATAGGCCATTGGTCGAATATCAAATAAGTAAGCTGCTAGGAATGGAGGAATAATAAATGTTCCGATGGCTGAGAATAACTGCATCATTTTAAGTGCGCTAACAACAGCAGGATTATTTACTTCATGTAAAATCCCAGGATTAGCCATTGGATTGATACCATATAAAAAAGCAGCGATCATGGACCCCAGAATGGTGAAGATGATAGCACATAATAAGGTGATGCCAACAACCATCAGAAACTTTCTATAAGGTGGACGATCAGCAAGTAGGCCGCGAAGGAGCATTCTTTTGTATTTTTGCGCGAAGGTAAAGAAGATATTGCGGATTGTGAGTCGATATAAACGATTGTAAACGCTTAAAATCAAACGTCAAAGCAAGTATTTGCCTCTTGAAATGATAATTGTGATGGTCAAGATAGGATCTATTGAACTCGGAGAATTCCCACTATTACTCGCGCCCATGGAGGATGTGAGTGATCCGCCCTTCCGTTTTGTGTGCAAGCAATATGGCGCTGATTTGATGTATACGGAGTTTATATCGAGTGAAGGGTTGATTCGTGATGCTGCTAAATCGGTGATGAAACTGGACATTTTCGAGTACGAGCGACCGATTGGAATTCAACTCTTTGGCTCTGACATCGACTCCATGCGAGAGGCAGGAATTATTGCTGATAATGCTAATCCCGACTTAATCGATATCAACTATGGTTGTCCAGTGAAAGCGGTTGCCTGTAAAGGTGCGGGAGCTGCTTTGCTTCAGGATATCCCTAAAATGGTACGGATGACGGCTGAGATTGTTAAAATTGCAACTCGACCTGTGACGGTGAAAACGCGCTTAGGATGGGATGACAACACAAAAAACATCAATGAAGTTGCAGAGCGATTGCAAGATATTGGAATTGCTGCATTATCAATTCATGGTCGTACAAGAGCACAGTTGTACAAAGGTCCGGCCGATTGGACACTCATTGGCGAAGTAAAAAATAACCCTCGTATTAAGATTCCGATTTTTGGAAATGGCGATGTAGATTCTCCACAAAAGGCGTTAGAATTAAAAAATAAATATGGCATTGATGGGGTGATGATCGGACGCGCTAGTATAGGTTATCCATGGATTTTTCAGGAGATCAAACACTATCTCAAAACAGGAACGTACTTACAGCCTCCCGATATTAACCAACGTGTAGAAGTTTGCAAAGTTCATCTCGCAAAATCGATTGAATGGAAAGGGGAATATGTGGGTATAGTGGAGATGCGTAGACATTATACCAACTATTTTAAAGGGCTCGATCATTTCAAAGAGCACCGCATGCAATTGGTTACAAGTAATTGCTATGAAGAAATCATTTCTATCCTTGAAATTGTGAGAGATAAGTATTCTGTAGAAAGTGTTTAGCTTTTATTGACTAGATTTTAAAATGATTTTTGATTTTCACCCATAATTGTAATCCATTTAATTTTTGATTGATTTGTACGTATTAAATTTGTATATTTGTACGTAAATCATGTCAAATGGACGCAAAGCTAACCCTCAAACTTGAGCAATCAGTAATTGAAAAAGCAAAAATTTATGCTAAAGATCAAAAAACAAGTATTTCAAGATTGATAGAGAACTATCTATTAAGTATTACGAATGAAAAGGAGAGCAATGATGCCATTACTCCTTTGGTTAGAAGTCTTTCGGGTATCATCGATTTGCCAAAGGATTTTGACCATAAAAAAGGATACACAGAATTCTTGACCAATAAATATAAATAATGGAAAAAGTTTTTGTGGATACTGATATAATTCTTGATTTATTAGGAAATCGTGAACCATTTTATAGATACGCTGCAAATTTATTTTCATTTGCCGATCAAGGAAAAATTAAATTATTTGTTTCTTCATTATCTTTTTCAAATCTTAATTATCTTTTATCAAAACAGTATTCATCAGATCAAGCGAGAAAAAAACTTTTAAAATTTAAAACACTTGTAAATTTACTAGCAGTAAATGATAAAATTGTAGAGCTAGCTCTTGCATCTGACTTTAAAGATTTTGAAGATGGTTTGCAATATTATACTGCAACCGAAAATGGCATCAAAAAACTATTGACAAGAAACTTAAAAAATTTTAAGGCTGCTGAAATTATTGTAATGACGGCTGAGCAATTATTGAAAGAGACGAAATAGTCTTTTAAATCTGAATTAATTAAATGGAAACATTTGTTTAAAATTAAACGACAATGACAAAAACATTTATTATTATTTTATTTGCATTTCCTTATTTTTAATGCTAATGGAAATGGTTCAAAAAAAACTATATCGAAAACTTATCATGATAGTATTAAGGAATAAAGAAAAGAATGGAGCAACTTCGGATTAGGAATAATTTCTGAAAGAATAGATTTAGGAATAAATTATAATTGGCATCCAAAGCAATTTAAATATCAAGCAGGCTACTGTGTTTCAAGTAAAATATTAGATAATCAACCTTATAATTATTTTAATATTGGAATTGTAAATTCTTTAATTAAAAGAAGAACG
Source organism: Bacteroidota bacterium (assembly GCA_025352785.1). Taxonomy (GTDB): domain Bacteria; phylum Bacteroidota; class Bacteroidia; order AKYH767-A; family OLB10; genus JANXSD01. Next base: position 1,804 of record JANXSD010000172.1, on the reverse strand, counting down.
ATAATAAGTTTGACAGCGGTTCCTGGTTTGTTATGGGGAATAAATAATTCGAGGGAGAACTTTTCCAATTCACGTTAAATAAATTTAGGGCTTCGAGCTAATGCTGGAATGATTGTTAAAGTAGTAAAAAACTTTGGAATGGGATTAGAGTTTTATTGCAGGTTATATAGCATTCAAAGTAGTGGTGGTTTTCAGGTGGTTTTACATCTAAATAATTTTAAATAGAAAAAATTGTCCCTTCTTCGGGAGCAAGTTTGCAATTGCTGATGGCGACTTTTATTTAACGACCCACCATTAAATCTATAGAAAATCACTTAATTTACTCATACTGAAAAGGATATCCACTATCATTCCTTGTTTATAAACTTAAAGAAAATGTTAACTTTGTACCTTGCAAATCGAAAAACTCAACCGCATGTTCGAGCAACTCAAACACAAAGGCGTTATTTCACGTCCCGCTGATGCCTCTGGTAACGGCTCAATCAATATAATTGGTGCAGGAACAATCATAGAAGGGGAAATCAAATCGAATGGAGATATTCGTATTGATGGAACTATCCGAGGATCAGTAACTTCAAAAGCTAAGGTAGTTGTTGGAAGCACTGGAATTGTTGATGGAGATGTTCATTGCCAAAACGCAGATATTTCTGGAACTGTGAAAGGAAAAATAACAGTGATGGAGATGTTGTTTTTAAAGTCTGCAGCGCGCATTAACGGGGACATTCAAACTGGTAAGCTTGTGGTGGAAGTAGGTGCCTCCTTCACTGGGAATTGCAGTATGGGACCGGTAATTAAGGATATCAAAAATGCCGACCGATCCTCAGAAAAGCTCTCCGAAAAAACCGCTTGATAATAGTTACGTTCGCTACTCCTCCATGGGGTTGCAAATGGGAGCGATCATTTTCCTGCTAACATGGGGAGGTATTAAACTCGATCACTATTTCTCGTTAAAATTTCCTGTATTTACTATTGTACTTGCATTGTTTTCCGTCTTTGCTGCATTGTGGTATTTTATTAAAGATTTTATCGGGAAAAAATAATGGGATCTCCTGGTGCAATCACTGAACTCAGGTCAATCATAAGAAATAATTTTATTGCGTGAATAAATTCATCCTACAATTAATTGCCGTAACATTCATAACAGGGGTAGCCTATTTTTTTATAGGACAATCCCTACCATCAAAATTTTTCTTTGAAAACTATTTAATAATATTGATTTTATTTTTTGTTATCACCTTACTATTTCATTTAGGTTTACAAAAAAGTTTTGAAAAGAGTTCGAAAGATTTTGTCCGCTATTACATGGGGGCAACAGGAGCAAAATTATTGGTATTCCTATTTATCATTTTAATTTATGCATTTTTAAATAAAGAAAAAGCAGTTTCTTTTGCACTTACTTTTTTCTTTTTCTATTTAATATTTACTGTCTTCGAAGTAAGCATTGCAACAAAATTATTTGGTAAACATACTGCTGATGCAAAAGCAAAAAAAATAATCGAACAAGATGCTCCATCTGAGATTAACTAAAAAGTGTTTTAATTAAATACCATATTTTATTTCCTGCTTTAAAATTACTGGGCGATACACCTAGTGCATATCCATCAGCTAAATATTCTTTTACACTAGCATGATTTATCGAAAAATAAAATAGTGGCTTAATACTCATCATCCAATACATAACCCAGCAATTTATTCCTGCAAGGAATGAACCAGTAACAAATCCTAATACGATACTTTGATGATGCACCATTGCCCAAAGTCCACCACAAATACCTAAACCAATTTTCATCGTACTGCCAACTTT
>JANXSD010000144.1 GCA_025352785.1 Bacteroidota bacterium | reverse complement strand
AGTCAATATTAATTTTTTGAACCATACTTTTTCCTGGCATTAAATCAAGTAACAATATTGACCTTACATTATCCCATTTTAAAAGTTTTCCGTTTTCATCATAAAGATGATAACTTATCAAAACTGGATGAGCTCCATCTGGAACAGATGCTAATGTAATAGAATCAAGATTTGAAATGCGAATATTTGTTGAAGATTCATTTCCATTACAAATTACCTCGTTCTTCAATATATCAATTTTTACATTGTTATTTGTAAAAGAGGACTCTTTAAACGAATCACTGTTTTGCGAACTTGAGAGTAAGCTATATCCTGATTCAGGAAAATTAAAGTAGTTTTTGTTTAAATTTTTTGTTGTAAACCAAAACGGTTCCCATTCTGGACCAAGAAAGACATCCTTTTTGACTAATTGTTCCTCTGTAAATTGTGTTTCGTTTTTTAAAGAATAAAAAGTAACAGAATATGCAGGATTATCTAATGAAGAAAGCAAAGTAGATTCAAATGGCAAAGACCATGTAGGTAACATATTGTTAAATTTCATCAACTGATTTTCTTTTACAAGAAACTTTCTTTTGTCCAATGACCGACCATATTGAATCATGTTATTGAGATCATTTATTCGAGCTGTAATTGGATGACGAGCTTTGCAAATTTGATTCAGTGAATAGGAGATCAAAATGATAACAGCTATTGTTGCGAAATTACGTGAAGGCACAATGAAAGTATGAACTAAGCTAAAAGCAATAAATAATCCAAAAACCACATAATAATTTTCATACATCATTTGAGACTCCCCCTTATAAAGAGTCACACAAATAAGCACGGCAAAGCATAGAAAAAATGAACCTAAATATATTGCTACTAATTTATTTTTACGTAGTAATAGTATTAATGTAATGCAAAAAGAAATTATCGGAATTAGAATTTGACTTTTAACAAACCCTAGAAAATATTTTGTACTTGACAAGTCCGTAATATGCATTAATTGTTGAAAGAAATCGCTAATTGAAAGCATTTTATTTTTTTCATATTCAGAATTTGTAAAAAATTTAATTCTAATAACATACCATATTACTGTAAAAACGATTAGAAATATTAATTTTTTATTCCTTATTTTCCTTTTCTGTATCAGTTCATATCCTAAAACAAATAATACTGTAAATAAAGTTAATTGATGATAAAATGAGACAAATACAATTAATAATGCTGCAAGAATTGTGTGTACCCATGTACTACGTGATCTATCCTCTATTTTTTGTGAAACAATTGTCCATAAGAGAACAGTAAGTGCTAATCCTTGATAAAGTTCAGCAGTAGAATAATAAAAAGTCATTCGAAAAGTTAGGCAAAGCGTTAACATTAAAATCCATGATCCTTTGCTATTCTTATAAACGTATTGGATGATGAGAAAAAACACATAATACAATATAATAAATGAAGCAGAATATAGCTGTAGAAATGTTTCAAGACTTACCCCATGACGTAACCCATATAAAGGGATTATCTGTGAAAAAATTGTACCCCATCGTCCAAGGACAAAAGAGACATTATTTTGATCAATCATTAAAAAAGAAAAGAAAGCCGGATCGGAATAGATAAATCGCTCTTTAAAAAAAATTATTGAATATATTAATAAGATTAAAAAAAAGAGATGACCAAATGTAGCTGTGAATGAATTGGCCTTAATGGTATAATTTTCTTTTAGCATTTGCAAATGTAATAGGATATTCAGCAAATCCGACTGGAAAGAGGGACATTGCAAAAAGTGCTTTTGGCTATCAATTTTGAATAATTGGGGGATGTTTTATGTAAATATTACTACTTTACAACAACATTACTATGTTTGCACTGAAATTATACGGGATCAAATAAATCGGCAAATACATGGTTTCCATTTCAAACGATCATTCATTTATCATTTGTAGAACCAATTATTAACTTTCTTTCTGTGCAAATTAATACAAAGCAAACTGGAGAAGTATACTTTATGAATCTGGATGTTCTCCGGTTTATTGCTGCATTCATGATTGTCTTCGTACATGGATATGAAGGTTGGCATGGGTGGTTTGGCTATCCAGGTTTTATGACTACTGGTGATTATAAAACATTAAGTAAATCAGGAGAATACATAAACAGAGCCATTTCGAATTTAGGATTTGGTGTGGATGTGTTTTTCCTTATAAGCGGGTTTCTTATCACATTTTTGTTAATTAAAGAATACGAAGAATCTGGCAGTGTTAGCCTTAAAAAGTTCTATATGCGGCGAATCCTAAGGATATGGCCACTGTATTACTTTATTATGCTTGTTTCCCCGTTAATAATAAACTGGTTAGGAGAAACTACGCAGCCTAATTACTTAATGACTGCTCTTTTCTTAAATAATTTTGAAACGATTAAAACTGAACAATGGATTTATCCTTTCGCTCATTTTTGGTCTATATGTATTGAAGAACATTTTTATATCTTCTGGCCAATTCTAATCAAGATACTACCCAAAAAGCGATTACCTGAATTCTTTTGCTCTATTATCTTACTTAGCATTTTATATAGAAGTTATGAGTACATAATGAATCCCTATCCTTGGATGCCCATTTATCTGCATACATTAAGTCGTATTGATGTTCTGGCAATTGGATCCCTCTTTGGATACATTCATTATTATAAACCCATGCAAATAAAAGTGCCCTTCTCGATAAGAATGTCGCTTTATCTCTTATTTATTGTTTGTTTTTTTATTGATCCGGTGCATAGTTGGGATACTTTCTTTCTTGCCGCATTTAAAAAATATTTTTATGTGTTGATAAGTGGATTTGCCATGTATAATTATATGTTCAACCCAGAAGCTAAGTTTCGTATACTAAGGAAGGGTCCGATTCATTATTTAGGAAAAGTATCCTATGGAATTTACATGTATCATAATGTTTTGATATTGATTGTTATTAAAAAAGTAGTATTCAATAATGGAATACATAATATATATATTTACACGGCAATTCTTTTAGGATTCTGTATTCTTGTTCCCATAATTAGTTATGAATTAATTGAAAAACCATTCTTAAAACTTAAAAGAAAATTTGAAGTAGTTCATACTAGGCGTTAAAATATTGTGAACTTCATTCGTTTAATCAATTATCGTACTCCATTAAAATAAAACAACACAATTATCAATAGTAGTTTCCCTATTTTTGAATCTCTAAAAATAAATTTATGAAAAAGTCATTCCTACTAGTATTTGTATCATGTTTGTCGCTAATTGCCTGTAACGATGGTAAAAGTGGAAACGGAATTTATTATAATGATTTCGAAACCATGGGTTACTGGAGTGATTCACCAAAAATAGTTAGGAATATTGGTCATAGTGGTACCTTTTCTGTTTTTACAGATGCCAACAATGAATACACAGAAGGTTTTAAAGTACGAATGGGTGATATTAAAATTTCCAATCAACATCTTGTAACTGCAACGGCTTGGGTAATGGCGAATGATGTAAATGCAAAATCCCAACTTGTAATCAATATAGATTCCTCTGGAAAGAGTATTGCATGGGTTGCCTCTCAAACACAACCAGTAATTTTGACCCCTGGCAAATGGTTTGAATTAAAATGCACATTATCGTTACCTAATAATTTAAATCCTGATGATAAACTTTTTGTTTTCGGATGGTATAATGGAAGCGGAAAAGTTTATTATGACGATCTTTTAATAAAAGTAGAATAACGCTCTAAATATGCACCTATCTTTAGTTGCGAAGTGCGTACACACCAATGTCATCAATCCAAAACTCTAAATTACTATTATTATAAAAGTAAAGAGTAAGATCTGCTGGTTTTAATTCTTTATTATCAAAAGGCAAATCAATTCTAAATTCTGTCCATTCATTTTCTGAATTTATGGATTTAAGTTTATTGATTTGCATTTCTTTTTTGAAAGATGTCTGTCCATTTTCATCGATTGAAATCACTAGAGAAGATTGGTCAATGTTTCTTTGATTAGTTGGATACCAACCTAAAATTGTAATTTGATTTATTGAATCTTTAGACGAATTAAAATGCCAATTCAGTTTTGGGGAAAAGCCATGTTCAGAATCAAGTTTTATAACATGATTCCCTGAAAGTGCCAATACAGAAACATCATCAAATCTACAATTTTGCCAATCAGAAGGACATCCTTCAAAATCATTAAAAAATGCTTGTTTGATTTTGTTTTTAATATCTAATGGTGGGTTATTATGCGGATTATTAAATAGAATCCATCTATATTTATTGCTAGTTTTCAAAAAAACTTTCCAATATTTTTCCTTATTCATCGAATCATAATGTAAGATATTTGAATATACTTGATAAGATTGAATTAAATTTAATGGTATAAGTATAGCAACTGTTACAAGCAATACTTTCCATGGTGTAGGCTTTATCGAAGTAAAAAATGCTGCAATAGTTAGTGCAGCTGGGCCATAAAAATCTATCAATGGGCGTTGACCAAAACTACCTCCATAATACCAACATCCCCAAGATGAAATTATATAAAGTGCACCACTCCAAAATAAAATTGAAATAAATGCTTTGAACCATTGCTTGTGAAATAACATTGCGATCAATCCTGGAATTATTAAAAACATAAATGGCGTATATACAAACCAGCCTTTTCGATAGCTGAATAATAGATTAAAAAATTGTGGGTTATCCCAATTAAATCCTTCTCTTACATAAGTCCAAACATAAAAATGCCCTGTTTGTAAATACCATACTAATGGTTGAAGAAAAATTACAAGCGAAGCAAGCACTATTCCGAATATTGCATTTATTTTATTTTTAAAAACGTGACCTAAAAACTCCACGAATCTCTTTACAGTATTAAACAGAAATGGAGCAAATAAAACAATTACTCCATTTACAGGACGAATTAAAATTATGAGACCTAACAAACAACAGGCGAAATACCAATACGAATAGGATGTTGATGTTGAAAACAAATTTAAACACCATAAAAAAGCCACAACGCATACAAATGAAAATGCGTGAGAAAGACTAGGTTCTAAAACAGTATAGTGCGTAAGATTCGTGGCAAACACAATTCCAATAACAATTATTGCTGCTATATTTTGTTGAATATCATATTTTCTTAAAAGCCTATATAATAAAATTATCGCCAATGTCACATAAGTAATGGCGGCAAGGCTTTCAAATATTTGGAAAAAGAAAGAATATCCATCAATTGGGAATTGAAAAATAAAGCTGAATATTATTGCTACAATAAAAAATGGGATAAGCATAATTGCAACTCCAACAGGATATTTTATTACATAATTTCCATCAATATAGAATAGGAAATTAGAAGTGTAATCCTTGGGGAGATTAAGAGAGCCATCAAAAAAATAATTAAATTTGAAATCATGAAAAATAATTGATGCTGGAAGATATGCGTAGTAACCTCTACCATCACTATTTATAATTTCTTCCCATCCATGATCAACCCATCTAAAAACTACGGCAAGAACTAATAGAATAGAAAACACAATCCATCCCATTTTTTTTTGAAATTTTTTATCTATAAATTCTATGTTGTTACTTTCAATATTCAATTTTAATTCTTTTATTTGGTTGTTCGTACAATAATTATAATATATTATTTGAAATCTTCAATTATGATTTATCAATTTAATAGTTTGAACCACGAGTGTATCAATATTATTAAACTTATACCAAATCAATACTGATTTTTTATCGATTTTATTAAAAAAATCATTGTATTCATTGGGGTTATGTCCAGTATACGAATTTACACAGGGAACATTTAATTCTTGGGCAGCTAACATAACATCCAAATGAAAGCTAACTACATCAATAACGTTATCTTCTATGCACACAATAGCTTTATATTTAGGATTATAGTGGTTACTTATTTCATTTCGTACCACAGCAATCCTTTCCTTCGATTTCCACTTATCATACGTCATAACTTTATCAGGATCTATTCGATTATCGATAATTATTATCAAAGGAAAGAAAGCCACGATCCAACGAATGCTTTTATTTTTTTTGGATAATTCATTAAAAGTAAAAACTAAAATTAAAATAAAGAAAAACACTTCTACATTTATTAATCTATTTAAAGAACGCATTACTGAAAAACCAGGGATATTGTAAATGTATTTGTATAGGCTAAACCCATTTATATTTAAGCAAAATATAAAACTAAAAAATAAGCTAAGTATAAGAAATCGTAAAAATTTCTTTTCCGTCTTTTCCATTTTTTTTGTATACAAAACGAAAGGGACTGCAGCAATTCCCAACCATGGCAATGCCCCAATAAATAGAAAATGGCACCACCAATTCTTAAAGGCAGAAAGGCCATGCTTAGAAAGACATTCCCAACTTTGTGCGGCATTACTTGTAAAAAAATAAGACCTTAGTGATGGGACACTTGAAAGCACTTCATTAAAAGTAGCTATTCCAGTTTGATGTGAACTTAACAAATACGGGAAAATAAGAGGAAAAAATGTCGCCCCGCTAATACTCAAAACAATAAAATGTTGAATAATAATTTTGGGATTCTTTAATTGAGAAAACAATAAAACATCTTTATAAATAATAATGTAACTTACAAAGAAAAAAATTAGTGTGTATAGCAATATGAAGCCTAAATAAATTCCACAATAAAATTGAAATACAATCCCTAAACAAAAAAATAAAAAATATTTTATATTTTTCTCACTTAAATATTTCCAAAACCAATAAAACACAAATGGAATAATGAACCTTGGAAAAGTTTGAACATTATAAATATTTCCAACAATAAATATCGAAAAGGCATAAACATACGCACCAACAGATGATAGAACATTATTTTTTGACCATTTCCTTAAAACAAAATAACAGCAAGTAAAATTTAAAATAAACAAAGTTAATAGCCAAAGTTGAAATGAAGTTTCTCTATCCCCATTCATGCATCTAAATATGGAATAAATGGGAGCTGTCCCAAGAAGATTATCCGAAAAGGCAATCACATTTTTAAATGGATACATGAATGGAGCATCCCAATATTTATTGACTTTACCAATAAAATAAAGATAATCATGTTCTAGAATATAATTATTAAATCGAGCATCTCCAAAATCTCCAGGCACTTTTGAAAAATCTGTACCATATATTTTTAGTATTCCAAAATAAAGCCCTATAATTAAAAGAATTATTGGAATAAGTAATGGAATTATTTTTTTCATTTCTATGTTTTCACATTTTTCATTTCAATTATTAATGAAACGAAAACTTCTATCTAATAAGTCAATGTAATGTTGGTCCTTAAAATATAAGCTAGAATAAATATAATTGTAATTGCAATTTAAACATTAGTATCATCGACAACATATAGTGGTCGCTTCCTAACATTCGCGCTCATCCTACTCATGTATTCTCCAATAATTCCAATACTAATTAATTGAACACCACCAATGAATAATACTGCGAGAATTAATGATGTCCAACCAGGAACATAATCCTTGGAAATAAAACGTGCATACAATGCATAAAGACTAAGCAAAAAGGTAATTCCTGAAACAAAAAAGCCAGTCATCGTAGCAAACTTTAACGGCAGATTTGAAAACGAAGTGATTCCATCTAGCGCTAGTCGAATCATTTTCTTGTATGTATATCCCGTTTCACCTGCGAATCTTTCATCGCGATCGTAAAGTACGTAAGTCTGTTTAAAGCCAACCCAAGCAATTTGTCCACGTAAATACTTTTGTTGCTCTGGCATATCCTTAAGGACATCTACAATTTTACGATCCATGATTCTGAAATCACCAGTATCTACAGGAATTTTTATGGAAGTAATTTTAGCAAGAATGCGGTAAAAAAGTTTAGCTGTAAACTTCTTGAAAAAACTTTCCCCCGCCCTAGACTTTCTTCTTGCATAAACAACTTGAAACCCTTCTTGCATTTTATGATACATCTCAGTAATGACCTCTGGAGGGTCCTGTAAGTCTGCATCAATAATTACAACAGCATTTCCCTTAGAGGCATCAATCCCTGCAGTAACTGCGATTTGATGACCAAAATTTCTACTGAAATTTATAAAACGAACAGCACTATCCATTTCTACTAGTTCTCTAATTAATTTCATTGAATTGTCCCAACTTCCATCATTAATGAAAATAAATTCATGAGATACTGATATGTCAGATACCACTTTTTTAAGGCGATCATACAATATCGAAATGTTTATTTCTTCATTGTAAATTGGAATAATGACAGTAAGATCCAAGCTCATTATTTAATCAATAAATTATTAAACAGAAAACTAATTGTTGCCCCGAAGATAGTATGTTAACAAGTATTATCCTCAAATATTTAAAATAAATCTATAGAAAATAAAAAGCATTATCAATAGAATAGATATGAAATATGTGATTCAATAATTCACCTTTTACCTCAGCTTAAAACAAACCATCACCTTTGCACCATCAACACTTAAACTATATATTTCGTTGGTGAAAGGATATTCATTTTTCCTCCAACGATAGTTGCCAATAAAATAATTTGCTTTATTTATATCGTCCTCAAAAACAATCCGCTTACGTTCATTAATGGGAAGCAAAACAGCGTTTAATTTACCTGGATAAGTATCCACCTTCACGTGGATTACTGCATTATGATCCGATTTAACAAGGTATTCTAATGCCTTACGATACGATAAGCCCCAATAATCCAAATCCATCTTAAATCGCGCCTCACCAGTACTTTTATATTTCAATTTATTAAAGTATAAATTTTCATAAGGATGCAATTGAGCCATTGAAATAAACGATGGAAGATAAAGCAAAGTAAGCATTACGTAAAATATCTTCTTCTTAAATAGAGAAAGTTTAAATGTAAATTTATAGATAGCAAAACAGATTAAAGCCACTATAGGTGCATGCAAAAAAAAGAGATGTCGCCAACCATCATAAACAACCGATTTTAAAAGAATAATTGCGGCAATAGGAAGTAACAAATAAATTGCAAACACCGCATTTGTTCTTATAAGATTATCCTGCCTAAAACTTGTCTTGATAAATTCATTCAGCAGAATAAAACAACCAAGAAGACAGAGTGCTAAGGTAATTATTGGGGTTGTAAAACCAATCCATACAGGAATATAATGCCAAGGAATATTTTTCTCGGAAATAAATTCGCCAAAATATAAAATGTCTTTGTTCCAATGGAAATGACTAATTTGAATCCATGCATTTTCAAATTCAATTATTGGACTATGCCATAAAATTGGCCAAAATAATATTGTT
>JANXSD010000013.1 GCA_025352785.1 Bacteroidota bacterium | reverse complement strand
AAGTGTCAGTTTTTCTTCTGCACGAGTTATCGCTACATAAAATAACCTTCGCTCTTCCTCAAGATCTGTTCGCGAGTTGATGGATAATTGCGATGGAAAAAGATTTTCTTCTAAACCAACTACATACACCTGACGAAATTCCAATCCTTTAGCGGAGTGAATAGTCATTAAGGCAACTTTGTTTTTATCGTCATCTTTATCGTTATCAGAATCGGTCAATAACGCAATATCTTGCATGTACAAATCAAGTGTGCGTAGTGGAGGTAAACCTTGTTCAGCAGAAGGAGATTCTAATGGTGCCGTTCCGTTTTCACTAAATTCTTTGATACCATTTAAAAGCTCTTGCAAATTTTCATAATGATTAATTCCCTCTGGCGTTCTATCATTATAAAGTTCGTGAACTAATCCACTTGTTGTAGAAATATGACTTGCTAATTCATACGCTGCATGGTTAGGCATCATAATCTGAAAACTGCGAATCATGGTTGCAAATTCAGCAACTTTTTCACGAATACCGGCACCAATTCCAGTTTTAAATTCATGAATATTGCAAAGCACATTCCACATACTTGTGTCTTCTGTTTTTGCAATTTCAACTAACTTATCAATCGTTGTTTTTCCAATCCCTCTTCCTGGATAATTGATAACTCGTTTTAAGGCTTCTTCGTCATTTGCATTTATCGATAAACGAAAATAGGCAAGAAGATCTTTAATTTCTTTACGATTATAAAACGAAACACCACCCCAAACACGATATGGAATATTCAATCTTCTTAAAGATTCTTCCATCGAACGACTTTGTGCATTTGTGCGATAAAGAATTGCAAAATCTTTGTTGTGCAATTGCTTATTCATCTTCTCCGAAAAAATTGTTTGCGCAACCTGATTGCCTTCTTCGTTATCACTTAATGCTTTCAAAACACGAATCTTTTCTCCGTGATGATTTTCAGTCCATACTTCTTTTTTAAGTTGATTACGATTGAAAGTGATAACAGAATTTGCTGCCGCTACAATTGTTTTCGTGCTTCGATAATTTTGCTCAAGTTTAAATGTTTTTAATTCTGGATAATCTTTTTCGAAGCTTAAAATATTTTGAATGTTGGCTCCTCGAAAAGCGTAAATACTTTGCGCATCATCTCCTACAACACAAATGTTATGATGTTGAGCAGTTAACTTTCTTACAATTACATATTGAACAAAGTTGGTATCTTGAAACTCATCCACCATGATGTATCTAAACTTAATTTGATACTTATAAAGTATCTCCACATGTTCATTTAGCAACTTCCAAGTATTGAAAAGAATATCATCAAAATCCATTGCACCAGCTTTGAAACAACGTTTACTATATTGTTCAAAGATTAATCCGAGTTTTGGTTTCCCACTTAATTGATCATCACTAGTGAGCTCTTTATTTTCTTGATAATCGCGCCAATTAAATAAATTATTTTTTGCAGATGAAATGCGATTTAAAACTAATGAAGGTTTGTATACTTTATCATCCAATTCGTTTTCTTTTAACAAATCACGAATCAATCCTTTACTATCATCAGTGTCATAAATACTGAAATTTTTAGGATAACCAATCTTCTCTGCTTCCGAGCGAAGTATTCTTGCAAAAACAGAATGGAATGTCCCCATCCATAAATTCAAGGCATCAGCACCAACAACTTTGCCAACACGATCTTTCATTTCGCGAGCAGCTTTATTGGTAAAGGTGAGCGATAATATATTAAATGGATCAACACCTTTTTCCATAAGGTGCGCAATCCGATAAGTAAGTACTCTGGTTTTTCCTGATCCTGCTCCAGCAATAATCATCACGGGGCCATCTGTACTCTGAGCCGCCTGACGTTGAACCTCATTGAGCTGATCTAAATAATGCGACATCCTGCAAAGGTAAAACAATACATGTGGTTTCACTAATTTGTTAATAATGATTCCCTCTTCTCACCTTAATTTGCTTAACAACTAACTAATCTGACTGAACAGAAAAATTTATTAATTTAGGCATTCCCAAAAATCTTACTCCTACTAACCATGATAAAAAAAATAGTGTTCATTCTAATCAACGTTCTATTGATTGGAAAAAGTTTAGTGCTTGCACAATGCGCAACTGGATTTGATAACATTACAGTTTCTCTTTTAACAGATAATTTTCCTTTCGAAACATCATGGACAATTAAAGATGCAAACGGAGTGGTGTTATTACAAGGTGGTAATTATTCAAATGGTATGACTGTTTATTTGGATTCCGTTTGCGTGCCAACTAATGAATGTTTAATTTTTGAAATTCAAGATGCTGCTGGTGATGGCATCTGTTGTAATTATGGGTTAGGTGATTATTCAATTTATGTTAATGGAATTCTTAAAGTTTCTGGTGGTCAATTTTTGAGTTATGAAAAGCATTTTTTAAATTGCCCGATAGGAAGCAATTGCGAATCTCCATTTACTGCTTTTAAAGATTCGATCATCTTATCATTAGGTCAAAGTAAATGGTATGCTTTTACTCCAGATTCTACTGGAATGTATTCTATCAATACTTGTTTTCCTCAAAATCAATGTAACACAAAAATTTGGGTGTATGATCATTGTACAGGATTGCTATTTGACAGTTTGCAAGCAGGAACAATTTATTACAATGATAATGGTTGTGGACAACAATCTTATTTGAGTGGAGGAATGCACGCAGGTATAACCTATTGGATTCGAATAGGTGGTGATTCCAGTTGTATTGATTCCACTATTGCGTGGCAAATTACGTATAATGGACCTGTCGTTGGGTGTACGGATCCTGCGGCATGTAATTATAATCCACTTGCAACAATCGATAATGGAACATGTTTATATCCTGGTGACCCCGCTTGCACACATGGGCCAGATTTAGCTATTGATCAAAACGACCTTACCTCTTCCATTCAATTAAGCACTATTAATGGAAATGATGCTTGTTTAGTTGGTGAAGGCTGTTTGTCGGGTTATGGTTTGCGACAAATAATAAATTTCACAACAACGATTCGAAATATTGGAGATCAAGATTATTATATTGGTCCACCACAAGCTGGAAATTCTCAATTTGTTTTTGATCAATGCCATAATCATTGGCATTATGCCGGTTATGCCGAGTATCAACTTTATGATATGTATCAACACCCTTTACAACTTGGATTTAAAAATGGTTTTTGTGTTTTGGATTTAATGTGCTTTACAGGAAGTGGTAAATATGGATGTGGTGATATGGGAATTACTGCGGGTTGTGCAGATAGTTATTCCAGTGGACTCTCCTGTCAATGGATCGATGTTACTGATGTTCCTACAGGACACTATACGTTAGTGGTGCAAGTAAATTGGGATCATTCGCCAGACAAGCTTGGACGCGTTGAATTAAGTTACGATAATAATATTGGCTATGTATGCTTGAATATTAATCGAGGTTTAAATAATATACTATCCGTAAATGTTATACCTGCTTGTTCACCAATTATTGATTGTTTAGGCGATACATTTGGTTTAGCAAAAACAGATTGTTTAGGTAATTGTAATGGGTTACGATTAAGTGGTGATCTTGATGTTGATAATGATCGCGATAGTTTAGATTTTGCAAATTACATGAGTGATATCGTTAATGGAGTTACACCTGTTCCATGCAATGATTTAAATGGCGACAATGCATTAACAGTTACAGACGCTGCACGATTAAATGCATGCGTTCGTGATTCATTAGGGATCCATACGCATCCTGTAGGAACTCAAAATACACATCCTCATTGTTTGTTTCCCTATAACATCGTTAATATTAATGATACTGTAAAAATTGGCTTTGGTATTTTCAATACTACGTCGAAATATTTAGAACTAAATGTTTTAAATAGTACTTGTCGTTTATTAGGATTGGATTTTACTGTTAATGGATTAACAATAGATTCTGTTATTTGTATTTATACTGGGTTCTCTCCCATAATTACCTGGAATGCAAATGGACATATAGCGATGTTTGCATCAAATGAAATTAACCTCGATAAAAAATTATCTGCTATACCATTGTTGAGAATTTATTATCATCAACTTACTTCTCAGTTTATTTGTTTAAATACGTTTGAAGCATCAGTAAATGCAAATTACGAAGAAACCATAAAATCAATTTTTAATGGTTGCGTGGTATCAACAGGAATTAGTCATGTGTATAATAATTCCATGCTGAGTCTTACTCCCAATCCATCAAAAGGGATTTTTACATTGAAAACAAATACATTAAATGGAGAAACTGCAACTGTTGAAGTTTATGATGCGCTTGGGAATATTATTTTAAACAAATCGGAAATCCTTAATGATCAAAATGGAAATATCATTGATATGACGGGCAATCAAGAAGGCGTTTATTTATTATTAGTGAGAACAAAAAATTTAACTGCAACTCAAAAGCTGATGTTGATGAAATGATATTGAATTAGGTTTCATGAGAAATTGGAATGAAGAACATCGAATTTATCTTTATTCCGATTTCTTTGAAAACTTAAATTCAAATAATTAGTATAACTTAGTTTTAAGATCTGAATTCTGAATTCTACATTTTGAATTTATTTCGCTAGTCTTTCGCGAATATCCAATCGATGTTTTCTTGCTGTATCTTTAGCAATATCATATCCTGCATCTGCATGTCGAATAACTCCCATTGCCGGATCATTGTGTAGCACTCGTTTTATTCTGCGTGCTGCATCGTCAGTGCCATCTGCAACAATCACCATTCCTGAATGAATAGAATATCCCATTCCAACACCACCACCATGATGCAAGCTTACCCAACTTGCACCGCCAGCAGTGTTGATCAATGCGTTTAATATCGGCCAATCAGCAACAGCATCTGATCCATCCAACATTGCTTCTGTTTCACGATTCGGACTTGCAACAGATCCAGTATCCAAATGATCACGACCAATTACGAGTGGCGCTTTTACTTTTCCTGTGCGTACCAATTCGTTGAATGCTAATCCTGCTTTTTCACGATCTCCTTGTCCGATCCAACAAATACGAGCTGGTAATCCTTGAAATGCTATACGCTCTTGCGCCATTTTTATCCATCGATGTAGTCCAACATTATCAGGAAAAAGTTTTAAAATTGTTTCATCAGTTACACGAATATCTTCTGGATCTCCCGACAATGCTGCCCAACGAAACGGCCCTTTCCCCTCGCAAAAAAGCGGACGAATATATGCAGGAACAAAGCCTGGAAAATCGAATGCATTCGTTACACCTCGTTCTAAAGCTCTACCTCTTAAGTTATTTCCATAATCAAAAGTTACTGCACCTCGTGATTGTAATTCAAGCATTAAACGTGTATGTTCCGCCATCGAATCATAACTCATCTCAATGTATTTTTTAGGATTTGATTCGCGCAAAATATTGCCTTCTTCAACTGACAAACCTTCTGGT
>JANXSD010000012.1 GCA_025352785.1 Bacteroidota bacterium | reverse complement strand
CCTTACAATACAGTAATTGGCCAACAAATTCATAATGGGAATATTTTCAAAAATTATATTGGACCTTATGGAGCTATAAATTATAATTACTTTTTCGAGTATTTATCCGAATTTGATATTGATGCTACGGTACAGGAAGGTGTGGCTACTACTCCAGGTGGAGGAGAATATTATCCGTATATCGATCCTATTAATGATGCAAATCATTGGTTTGCTCATCTTTTAGGTCCAGAATTAGATTGTAACAGTTCTGGCACTCCTATTTGTACGCAAAGAACACATTCGGATACTTACCCTATTGATGCAATATTTGAAAAGCTTGTTGCATTAGATTCTCTTTCACCATTGGTTTATACTGACGAAGCAATAAGTGCCTCACGATATTATTTGTATAAAAAGTTGCTTTCGAATAGTGACCTACTGAATTCTGACCCAATTTTTCCAACGTTTATGAATATATACGAAAGTGAGGCGGTTGGCAAATTATCTGAGACAAATTTGGAATTAGTAAAGCAAAATAATTATTCTCCGACAATAGTATTATAATTAAAAAAATCATCGTATTTATTTATTAATTTTAATAAAACTATATCTCCTGCAAGTATAAGAATATCACCAAACGGCTTAATCGGAAATGCTTGAAGATGATCAGCTTTTTCATAAAACTCTAAGTGTAAATCAGAGCAATATTGTATAATAGGTGTTTTCAAATCTTAGTTCATTTTATTTGTTTCAAAAAAAAATTATTCTTCTTCCTGTTGTTTAATGTATTCGTTCCAATAAAATGCTGCACCTTCCGGATCGACTGTTTTGTAATATTCAATTAGTTGAATAAATAAATCATTTCCTTTTCCAAACATTGTTATTGAAAGCAGATTGTCTAATGTATTTTCAATCTTGTGTTCATCGGTACACATGGATTTTATAAGTCCATTGATTTCCATTTTTAATTCAGGTAGCTGAACTTCAATTATTTTATTGAAATTATTTACTAAATCTTTGATTCCTTCGAAAAGCTGATCTTTATTTTTTTTCATTGATGAGTCTTCCACAATATTATTTAGATGTTATTTTCTGGCTGCTGTTTTAGTTTGCTTTTTTATTTCTTTT
Organism: Bacteroidota bacterium; assembly: GCA_025352785.1. Lineage (GTDB taxonomy): Bacteria > Bacteroidota > Bacteroidia > AKYH767-A > OLB10 > JANXSD01. The sequence continues at coordinate 36,465 of JANXSD010000012.1, read as the reverse complement.
TCAAACCATATTAAATAATTTTCAATTTGTGAAACTAAGTAATAGGGGAGGTTTAATAAATGAAATTTTTTGCCGGATGGAGATGTGGATTCAGTAATACTTAATTCACCTGCATAAAACCTGATGGCTAAATTATGCGGAGCTTCTTCCATGAAAAGATGTAATGATTTTAATTTTCCCTCAGCTCCTGATTTTACTTCTATTGGAATCAGTTTCCCTTCATACATATAAATGAAATCTACTTCAGCTGATGAATTTTTTCTTTCTCTTACCCAGAAATTCAAATTGCTTAATGCATTGTATTTAAATGCGAGTAGTTCTTGACCTACTAAATGTTCGATCATGGTTCCCTGATAAACACTATTTAAATCGGGAGTGCCCATTATTTCTTTTTGGATTCCTATAAAGAAATTTAGCATACCGGTATCTAATACCTGTAACCGTGGTGACTTTTTGATATCGGGTACGACTGGTAAGATGGTTGATGTAGTTGGATATATTAACTGTAGTAGTAAAGCATTTTCTAAAGTGCGTAATGATTCTCCCATTTCACGTGAACGATAAGTTGAATTGCCGAATCCTTCAAATTTTATTCTTTTACCGGCTTGCGGGTAGGAGGAACGTATTGCATGACGAAGATGATTAATCTGTGAGAAATTTGATGCGTATTTTTCTACATCAACGAGATAGGAGGTGATGAGCGAATCATATAAAGATGCTAATGATGACAAATCTTTATGTTGAATATATTGATTCACAATTTCAGGCATACCTCCAATCAGTGCATACGAATGAAATAGCGATAATAATTTATTGTGAGCAAAAGTGGATAATGGAACTTTTTGCATTTCTTCCAGTGCTTTCGTTTCTCCGAGTGCAGCTAAAAATTCCGGAAACGAAACAGGCCGCAGTATTTTATATTCAACACGCCCTACCGGAAAGCTGATATTTTTATTGAATAATGTTTCCAACATACTTCCGGCAGCAATCACTGCAATGCCCGGTTCCGATTCATAAAAGTACCAGAGTGTATTGAGAGCTTCAGGCACTTCTTGTATTTCATCAATAAAGATCAGGGTCTTGTTTTTTAAATTGAGTGTTTTATTTTTGATAAAGAAAAGGGACTGAATCAATGCTTCAATTGTTGTGAAATTTTCAAAAGGCTCCCTATCTTCTGATAACTCAAGGTTCAGGTAAATGTATTGTTCGAATTGGTCGGCAAACTGATTTACAACTGTTGTTTTCCCAACTTGTCTGGCACCTCTTATAACCAATGGTTTACGAGTTGACTGAGCTGCCCATTTTTCCAGTTCCTGTATTATTGATCGTATAAACATGAATCAAATTTATGATAAAATTATTGATTTGTAACAGAAATGGGGTAAATTTTGTGATATTTTGTAACAGAAAGGGGGTAAATTTTCCTATTTTTTGTAACAGAAAGGGGGTAAATACAATTTTTACCTACCGATATTGAAGAGTGTGATGATTATTATGACCAGTTTCTAAGTGATTTGGCAAACGGATTTACCTGCTAATCACCGCAAGTTTTGCGGTGATTAAAGCCGTATTCTCCTCATTTTTATCGGCATTACGCTCAATTACTACTAAAAAAAGGTCTTTTTTAAGCTTCTATCCTATACCCTAAAGGGTATGAATATATGAAAAACACAAAGTATTATACCCTATATGGTATAAATAATTAAAATGTATTATATTTACACCCGAAAAGGTATAAAAAATGAACTTATCAACCTTCATAAAGCAAAAACGAAGTGTTTCCGGTCTCACACAACCCGAGCTTGCAGAAAAGGCAGGCGTCGGCTTGAGGTTTATTAGAGAATTGGAACAAGGAAAGGAAACACTGAGACTTGATAAAGTGAATCAGGTGTTGAATCTGTTCGGATACGAAATGGGACCTCTCAAATCAGATCAAAAAACTGCCAATCACCGTAAAGATGCGAAGAGCTGAAATTAAAATGCACAGTGAATTGGCCGGTTGGCTTAGTCAAGACGAAAATGGATATCATTTTCAATATGCTGCGGAATACCTTCAAAAGGTGGATCCAAAACCTATCAGCCTCACATTGCCGTTACAGGAAAAAGTATTTACCAGTAATGTATTGTTCGCTTTTTTTGATGGATTAATACCTGAGGGCTGGTTATTGGAAATAGCAGAAAAAAACTGGAAACTCAATCCGAGAGATCGTATGGGATTACTGCTCGCCTGTTGTAAAGATTGTATTGGTGCAGTAAGTGTTCACGCTGTAAAAGGAGATGAAGCATGAAGCAGCGATGTCTATACTGTTACCAACTTCTGAATGAAACTGAAACTGATTTCCATTCAGTTTGCAGCAAAAAAATGTTTGGAGTAACTGTTCCTCCGGTTTTGGAATATTCTGAGGCTAATATGTCTGAGCTAGCTGCTCAACTGGTGAACACACAAACAGCAGTTACGGGAGTTCAGCCAAAAATATCCTTGCATTTAGCATCAGCAGCACAACCTAATCACGCTAAAAGATTCACGATTGTAGGGATGTGGGGTGGGTATATTTTAAAACCGCCAACACCTCATTATTCGCAATTGCCGGAAGTTGAAGATCTGACAATGCACCTGGCTTCTATTGCTAAAATTAATATTGTTCCTCATAGTTTGATTAGGTTAGTATCGGGTAATCTTGCTTATATCACCAAGCGAATCGATAGAGTTAAGAAAGATAAACTGCACATGGAAGATATGTGTCAGCTAACTGAACGACTCACAGAGGATAAATACCGTGGGTCACACGAGCAGGTAGCAAAGGCAATAATAAAATACTCAAATAATCCCGGGTTGGATGTTGTGAACTTCTGCGAATTGGTGCTGTTCTCATTTCTGACTGGTAATGCTGACATGCATCTAAAGAACTTTTCATTGATTTATCTTCCTGCAACAGGACCTGTTTTTTCTCCTGCTTACGACTTAGTCGCAACTGCAATTGTAAATCCTGCGGACGACGAAGAATTAGCACTTACGTTGAATGGTAAAAAGAAAAGAATAAAACGTTCTGATTTTACCGCAGCGTTTAATTCAGTTGGCTTAGATATGAAGCAGCAAGAAAATATTTTTAATAAAATGTTGAAATCAAGGGGAAAATGGTTTGCATTTATTGATATCAGTTTTTTGGATGATGAAAAGAAAGAGAGATATAAAAAATTAATAGACGAGCGATTCGTCAGTCTCTCTTTATAATTAACACTGCATACTTCGACCCAAATGAAAATGCGAATAGACGGGAAGTTTTTGCATTTTAGTTGGTAAACTAATTTATCTGCTATTCGCCTTGCATTATGCAAAGTTTTCCGCTTTTATTCTCTTCATAGTTAATCTATATTGTTATCATTAATTATCTAGTTGATCAAATGATAAAATGATATTTTGATACTATTACGAAAAAAAAATGAAACAATTTTTCGCAGCGACCTTTTTATATAATGGATTTCAAAGAGTAAATAAAACACATATTTTATCATTTTAAATCTTAATTTAAAATATAAATTAAATCCAGTTACAACTACACAGTTGCAATCCAACCAACTCATTATTTACCTCTTCAACCTAAATATTAGATTTTGTAGAGAATTTTACTCATTCTCTATGTATAGTAGCCAGTGTCGATTATCCAAACCTCTATTAGTCATCTAATTTTTAAAAAATCTTTTTAAATAATTCCTTTATCACAAATCCATGCTTTCATTTTTTGCGTAGGTACTCTTCAAGATCGTCCTAAATTATCGAAATAAAATATATTGCCCACTTCCTAAAAACCTTATTTATTAATAATCTAAAATCAATTTAAAATGAAAAAAACATCAACAAAAAAATCGTTCTGGATTTCACTTGCGGTGGTTGTAGTAGCAGCCTCCGCAATTTTGGTTTCCAATTCTAAAATCGATGCTTCCAGTCACCGAGAAGCACCACTTATCGCTAGCGATCCGTTGGCAGATAACACTGACCTGTATGCATTCCGAAGTCCGGACGATCAAAATACAGTGACTATTATTGCCAATTACATTCCTGCTGAACTTCCTCAGGGAGGTCCAAATTATTATTCTTTTGGCGAGGATGTGCGCTATGAAATTCACGTAAAAAATAATCCTTCCACATCGGGTGATGATATTATTTATCGTTTTGAATTTAAACAAACCAATGAAGATCCGACAACATTTTTTAACATTCGATTAGGTCAGCAAAATTTAAAAACTACCTACAATTGCTACCGTAGTATTGATCAAGGACATTCTTTTCAAACGATTGTTAGCAATGGAATTGTTCCGCCAAACAACATTGGACCACGCTCTATTCAAAGCACAGTTGGATTAGGTGCAACTAATTATAATACACTTCGCACCAATGCTATTGCAACAGCATCAACAGGAGAAACAATTTTTTGTGGACCATCCGATGATCCATTCTTCGTTGACCTAGGTGGTGTTTTTGACTTAGGACAAACTCGTGGTACGGGTGGAGCACGTGACGGATTAAGTTGCAAAAATATTCATTCAATTTGCATCAAGGCACCTATTGCTACTTTGCAAAAAGATGGTAAAGATGTTTCTCAAGCAGCAAACATTCTTGATTCAGATTACATCATTGGCCTTTACGCAACAGCTAGCCGTAAATTAATTACTGTTCGTAGTTTACATGGCGAAAAGCCTTTTAACATTGGACAATGGGTTCAGATTTCTCGTTTGGGAATGCCATTGACAAACGAAGTAATTATGCCAATTGGTAAAAAGGATTATTGGAATTCACTTCAACCCTATAATGAAGATAAGTCTTTGGAAAAATATTTTACAAATCCTGAATTAGCTCTTTACATGGACGATAGCCAGTTTGGTACAGCTGTTCCAGCATTGTCTGCTTTGCGTATTCAACGTAATTCATTACAAGCTTATGATTTTGGAAACACGCATGATGGACTTGCTAGTTTATTAGGAAATCCAGCAACAGCAGGAACTGCATTTGATACTACGTTATTCGGTAAATATTTATTACGTCCCGGTCAACCACGTTCGGTAGATTTACTTCCAATATTTTTGACAGGGGTTCCCAATCTCGCCCCTTATCAATTAGCAACAGGTAAAAATGGAAATCCTTTAGCGGCCGGAAAACCATTCATCAACAATTTCCTTCCTACGTTTGGAGATATGTTACGCTTAAACATGGCAGTGCCTGTTACACAACGTAACGATCCTGCATTTAGTTCACTTGGACTTATCAATGCAGCAGTACTTGGATTAACTGATCCTGCTTATAACACAACAACTACATTGCAATTTATTCCGAATATGGATGGATTCCCAAATGGTCGTAGATTAGAAGATGATGTTACACGCATCGAATTACAAGCAGTTAGTGGAGTTGTACTTGCGGCGGTTGGTTTATTTTATGATGATTACATAGCAGGTACTGCAAATCCTGTTACAACAAATCTTGTTGGCGTTTTATCTTATTCAACAGGTGTGGAAAGCAACGATCGACCATTCAAATCTAAGTTTCCTTATTTAGCTAATCCTTCAAGCGGTTTCGGTAATTGTGGTGGTGCATTAACAAGTAGTAGCAACAGATTATACCCTGATCAAGAAGAAAGCTTGAAACTAGGAACTCCTGGAATCTTCATGACTAACTATCCAAACCCTGCAACGACGTTAACAACTTTCAAATATCGTTTACAAGATAAAACCGTAGTTACTGTTAAAGTTCTTGACGAATCGGGAAAACTTATCGAAACATTGGTAAACAATGAATCGGTAGAAAGTGGAACTCATGAATTAAGTTACAATGTAACTAAACTTAAGCCTGGTGTTTATTTTGCTGTCATTGAAAATAGCAATCAAATAATTCAGTCGAATAAATTTACTGTTGCAAAATAAAAACACATATTAATTTTACTAAAAAAGCCTTGCAAAATTGCAAGGCTTTTTTTATACATTGTTGTATACTTACTTATTACTTATTTAATTTAAAGAATTGGTTGTTGTCTTCTAAAACTCTTTTTGAAAATATAATGGAGACAACATTTTTTAATCCATAAAATACTTTTATAAATTGTATCTTTTTTAAAATGGTTAGTCTATTAAATTTTTGAATTGGTAAATTTTGATATAATTCAAAGCAAAAATTTATTCGTTGAATCTTTGATTGTAAATTTCGAAATTGTGAAAGACAGAAGTGCTAAAATTATTTTCAGTAAAAATAAAATACAATTCTTGGGGATACTACGTATCCCACCATGCCCAAATTTACATAAAAAAACTGATTAAAATGGGAGCAATTGACTATAAAGGTTTGTAATTTCCTTTTAGGAAAAATTAGTTGAATCGTCTCCTCAAAATATAATTTAGTGATAATAAAAATGGTAACACATTTTCAAATAATAATCAATCTATTTTTGTTGAGTTTAGTTATTAAAGCGGTTTAGTTTTATGATTTATATACCTCCTTATTCCTTTTTCCAAAACTTATTTAACGCTAGATTAGACGTTAGAGAATTTTAAAAGGGAACCCAAAGAGTTTAGAGTAATTCTAAAGCTCATTAACCCAAGTCCACCCTTTTTTTTAAAATGCTATTTTGAAAAAAAAGTTTGTCTTTTGCTTTTTTAAATATGCATCGATTTAAAAGGTTCTATAACGTAGTGTAGATATTTTTTTGCGTTTTCTGGGGCAAGACAAATGTTCAAAAAAGCAATTAGATTTTAAGCGAACATGTCAAATTCGAGTGCGGTTTCGGCAGCATAAAAATTTGAAAGATTAAAGCTATCAAATCCAAAGACGTATTTTAAATCTTAGATTCTGTTTATAACTGAGGACTGGATTTAATTTAAAACTTTTCTAATTCTTTACATTCTTGTTTATTATTAGAGTGAATAATCTCCTCCAATAAACGCATATATAATAAATAATATCTTTAGTTATTGGCATTTGCTTAAAAACACCAACTGTAATTCTTTCAAACTTATTTTGAGCCCAATCTAACTCAGTAATATTAGATGCAAACAATTCCTTCACTTGTTATGCTTTGTACACCTATAAAGTTTGATATTTTTTTTCTTTGCCGAATAACTATGTTTCCATTTTTTTTAAATCTTAATTTTTATTTCTTATTAAAACTAATTTCTACAGTCTTTTATCTAGTTTTCCTACCATAAACCTTTGTTTGTTTCTACTTCAACTAAATAAATTCCCATTGGATCATATTTCATATCAATAATTTAATTATTTGAATTATCTGTATAAAGCACTTGCCCAAGCAAATTTCTTATTGTTACTTTTTTGATTATTATTTCAGAGCTTTTGGAAATAAGCAATTGAAATTCCCCACTTATCGGATTTGGTGTAATAACTATTGCATTTGCAATTCCAAATTCTATATCAATACCAGTACAGTCTTTAACCTTAATAATTAGGTTCTTCGATTCAGTAACACCACACTGATTCACCATTGTACATGTATAGATACCTGAATCGCTTAATTGAATACTACTAATACTAATCATACTGTCTATTTGATTTTGAATTGGAGTACCATATTTATTCCATTGATAGAAATTCGCATTAGTGCTTTGTACAATAAAATTAAAACTTCCATTCTTGCACAACATCAATGTATCAATAATTAAATGTCGGTATGAAGGTTTACGGCAAATTTCAATTATACTTTGTCCTGCGTTAGAAATATTAATATCAATTGAAAAGGCAAATGTTACTTTCATTGAATCCAAGATGTAATCGTATTCAAACATTCCATATTGATTTGTTCCATACAATTTTCCATTGCTTGCTTGTAGTAAATAACCAGTAAGACCATTGCCTGTAAAGTATGGTTGAGATACACCGTGAAAACCAAAATTATGTTTATTTATAATAGTATTAGTTGCAGGGTCATATTCGAATAATGTTCCGAAATGGTTTCCGTAATCATCTAAGCCACCACTTCCTGCTAAGCCATAAAGTTTATTATTATTGGCTTTAATTAACTCGTAAGGATAAGATCCCGTTGTACTATCAAGATCAATTTTTTTAATGTATGAATTGGTGATTGGATCAAGTTGAAAAATTACACCTCCCGTGCTAGGTCCAATATCATTAAAACCTCCATTCCTTGTTGTCCCATACAGTTTTCCATTACTCCATTCCACTAAATTTCCATTAGGATTTTTCCCGTCGGGGAGATTAAAGGGGTCGAATAAATGTTTAATTGTAAAATTATTGGTTAAAGTATCAATTGAAAATAAAGAGCCCATAAAAGGATTACTATTTGTATTCGATGAGTTATATAGTGTGGCACCATATAATTACCTAAATACAACAATTTGTAATAAAGGAATAAATATTCCTATTGTCCTTTCCTCACCAATCTCATTACCTAACTATCTTTGGAATACAGGATCGACTGCATCGCAAATTACAATAAAGAAGAAAGGTGAATAGTGGCTGGAAAGTAGATTAAGATGCGGTACATTATATAGTGATAGTGTGTTTGTAGGTGAATGCCCAATTGATAAGGTTTATGGTTTTTATATACCCAATGCATTTACATCAAACGACGATGGAATTAATGATAATATTGGCCCGATATCATACAATGTTTCTATATTAGAATTTAGTATATCAAACCGATGGAGTTATACTTTATTTGAAACACAAAACGGCTTGTCATGGAATGGAAAATTTCAAAACAAAGATTGTCCATTAGGAATTTATATTTATAAAGTCTCTTACAGAGATGTAAATAATATTGCTCGTCAAAAGACTGGAAGAATTGCACTCATTAGATAATTTCAGGAAATCATCAAGGAATTTAATTCCACTTTAGAAGGTTCATTAAGTGTTTTATTCATTTTTTTGCCATGTTCTGATTTGAAATCCTTTAGTAGCATACCACAAAATATAAAAGTAACAGGGGAATAAAATAACATAAGCCCATTGATGACCGAGTGAGCTATCCGCTAATTTGCCATACAATTGCGGAAGAAAGGCTCCTCCTGCAATTCCCATAATTAAAATCGCAGAAGCAGTTTTTGTAAATTTTCCTAGACCATCAATGCCTAGAGGCCAGATAGCGGGCCACATCAAAGCATTGGATAATCCCAATAATGCAACAAAAAACACAGAAGTATATCCTTTTGTAAACAAGATAAGCGCAGAAAATAATACACCGGATATTGCTGAATAGGCTAATGCTTTTTGTTGCGATAAAAATTTAGGTATCGTTAAGATGCCAATAATATAACCGATTACCATTGCTGATAAAGTGAACGATGTATAAATTTTTGCTTCACTTAATGGGATGCCTTGTGATTGTCCGTAGATGCCAATTGTATCTCCAGAAATAACTTCCACACCTACGCAAACAAATATACCGATAGCACCAAATACTAAGTTGGGAAATTGAAAAACGGAAGTTCGCTTTTCATTCCTATCTAGAGAGATGGATTCTTCTTTAGCTTCAATTTCTGGTAATGGAGAAAAGTTGACCAGTAGTGCTAGAACGGCTAATGCAATTGCCATGAAGGTGTATGGTTGTATTACTCTAGAAGAAAGTTCATTCAATTGAATAATTCGATCTGCATGATTCATGTTAGCTAATTTTGAAGTAAGTATATCAGCATCCGAAAGAATAATTGCACCAAGAATGATAGGCGCTAGAACACCGGCTATTTTACTACAAATGCCCATAACACTAATACGTTTTGCAGCGCTCTCAATCGGTCCTACAATGGTGATATAAGGATTAGAGGCCGTCTGTAAAAGTGATAGTCCGGTACCAATAACAAATAATCCTGTAAGAAATAATTCATAAGTGCGTGATTGAGCTGCGGGAATAAAAATCAATGCACCAGCAGCCATTACAAAAAGTCCTAGCATCATTCCTTTTTTAAATCCAATTTTTTGAAGTACCCACGATGAAGGCAATGCCATTACAAAATAGGAAATGTAAAATGCAAAGGCAACTAAAAGAGATTGCTGCGTATTGAGTTCACAAGCGATTTTTAAGTAGGGGATGAGTGTTCCATTGAGCCATGTTACGAATCCGAAGATAAAGAAGAAGCAACCGAGAATGATTACTGGAATGATACTATTGTTTTTTTCTTCCATAAGAGTGGCTGATTTTTTTACCAAATTAGAATGAAATCTATGCCTTTAGTTCACCTGTTATTTTTATTTATTAACAATAAATCATATTTTAATTTTCAATATTTCTGATTACAAAATACCCACTAATACTTATCAAAATACCCTTTACTTGGTATATCATTTCTGTTTTGTGTTGAATATCTTGCACCACAACAATTCACATATTTTAACATAAAAAAAATGATAAAACATTACAAATTTCTCCCATCAATCTTAATGATTGCACTGATTGTTTCATTAAATTCTTGTAAAAAAGATGATAGTTCTGCTAGTCCTTCAACTTCAGGATCTAATGGTTCTACACCTTCACCGCAAGTTGGAAATGTAGATGGTGCGCTTGTGAGTTTAGAGACTAATGTAACTACTACTGCTGGCGGATTTCCATTTACCATTACTACTGAAACGGGTGTTGCTACCTTCTTCGCTACAACAGGAAACAACAGTGCCTTTATCAATGCAGGAACTGTTAGCGTTAACACCTATTCATTAGACAAGCAATCGAATAATAGCTATGTTAAATCTGCAACAGTAGGACAAACACCAGCTTCACTTAATTTTAGTTCTCAAAGTAGTAATTGGATTGTATCTGGCGCCGGAGCAGTACCTGCCATCACCTATAATCATACTAGTAATTTTCCTAGTTTTACTGGAGTTATTCCTTCAAGTATCAATCGTGCGAATAGTTTAACTATTTCACTCGGGTCGGATGTGAATGATGCTGATAGTGTAATCGTTTTCATCACCAAAGGAAACGTGTCCATTACTCGTACTTTCTCTGGATCCGCACTTTCTGCAGTAATTCCTTCGAGCGCGCTTACAAGTCTTCCTGTTGTTACTGATAATTCTGCTTTAATTGAAGTGATTCCTTATTCGATAAACTTACAATTATTTAGTGGTAAGAATTATGCTTTTGTTAAAGAGCAGGCTAATGTTAAAAGTATCAACATTCAGTAATCTTTTTCAAAATTAATTTATAATTTAAAAACTATGAACAGCTCATTCAAAATAATGGCAGTATTCTGCCTCGTTATTGCAATCGCAATGTCATCTTGTAAAAAGGATAGTTCAAGTGATCCTCAACCAAGTACTACTGGATTCAGATTTAAAGTAGATGGTGGATCTTCGCTAACTATCGATTCTGCGAATGCTCAAATTTATACAACAGGTGGAATCCGGTTGATTGATGTATATGCCTATAAAGGTGGTGTAGAAATTCTTGAATTTCATTTTGATCCAACTACAGGAATGAAAACTGCTGGAACAATATTGGGTTCAGGTGCATATTTAACTTACTTGGCAACACCAATAAATAGTTTTGATTCACAATCAGGATCATTAAATGTTACGATGTGTGATACGATAGGAAATAAACTAGAAGGTGATTTTAATTTTGTAGGTAAAGAATATCCGTATTCTGGATCAACAACAAAAACAATTACAGAAGGCCACATGATTGTTACGAAAATTACAAAATAATAAGTTTGTTCAAATTAAAAAGGGCGTCATTTTTTTGTTGACGTCCTTTTTAATATTAAAGAAATTTTATTTAATTAGGTATAAACATTAATTTTTAAATGCTTCAGTTAGGACACTCGCCAATCGAATCCCAGCTTTTAAAATTTGTTTTTCAATGATTACACTATTAGCATCAACATAATTTTGATCTAATAAATCATCTTTAAAATTATAAACAGTATCAAGTAGTGAACGCGATTGATCCATCCATTGCATCACATGTAGTTGCTTGAAACTTGCAATTTCTTCAGGTGAATAGGTGTCGTATTGTTTTAAGCAATCTTCAAGCGTAATATTTTTTGATTCAATAATGCCGGTATCCCATGCGCTGTGAAGATTCGTATTTGTTTTAATCAAAGTAACATTAATTGTATTTCCACCTTTATCACCAGGATATCCGACATGCAAAGGTTGATGAAGATCACCCATTAAATGAAATAGCAGTAAAAGATCATTTTTAATTTGTTTATTTTTGATGTTATCTCTGTGTTGCAATTCAGCAATTGCGGAATTTAAAATGATAATAATATTACGATCGGTTGCAAGTGGAGTATATCGTTCACCTTTCTCTACATCTAGATAATGCCATGTTTTCATGTAAGTATAATAATCATTGGAGCGCATTTCGTCCATCCAGTTGGCAGCATCTTTGAAACTAATATTTTTCAAGTATCCTTGAACTTTTGCTCTCGTACTTTCATCTAAATAGTGGTATGCTACTTCAGCAACTAATTCATGACCTTTTTTTCCCCACCCAAATGAATATTTTGGGGTAGCAAGTAGCAGAATTGCCGAAATAAGTATTAGCAGTTTGTTTTTCATAGATTGGTAATTCGGTAAATAATTGTAATTATTTGTAAAAGGATAATTTGCAGCGTAAAATTAGTGATTTTCACTTAAAGTGAACTGTAGGTAGGTATATTTACAAATAGAAGTAATGAATTGAAGCAATAGAAGGATAAGAATGCGCTAATTAGGCAATTAGCCAAAAAAAATTAATGCAGCAAGTGGTTTCAAAGAAAATTTTGATTTGATATTCTATCGCTAGTTGATTAATTATCCCAAATTAAATCCCTAGAACACTAAATCTTCGACATCAAGATTACAGTTTGATTTTCTAATTCGTAATTATTGTAAATTAGAATATTAGTAATTGATTTATGATTTTTGTTCTCTAAAATAATTGAATTTGGAATTAGTTGATTTTTTAAAATCATTGCCGCCAACCACATAGCAACGCCACTTGAAGTTTGATATTCACCACACAAATGTTTGAAATAGGCAGATGTACTATTTGGGAAAAGAGATTCTTTTAAAGTGAAGTGAATCTGATCAAAACGTATGTCGCCATTGATGCCATAAATCACTAAATCAATTTCATTGTACGTAAGATTATTTTCATTTAGTAATTCTTGAATTTTTCCAAAAACAATACTATCATTTTCTGGCTTGTAAAGTATTCTCAGGCCTTTTACAATGGCGTAACTGTTTTCGATTTCATCGTTGCTAAACACAAAAAATGCAGCTCCTTCACCAGCAATCGTACCTTCTGTTTTTGCTTTTAATAAATCGGTATTGAACACGAATTCTTTTTTCCAACGATTTATACGGTTAAATAACAAGAAATTGTTATTCGTCATTTCATCTAATCCTCCTATTAAAACATCATTTGCTTCACCGTCATCTAAAAGCATTAATGCGTCTAATGCCGCACTTTCAAAAGAAAATCCTTTATGGGAATGTGTAAAATTATGATTTGTACATTTTAAATGCAACGCAATTTGTGCACTTACTGTATTTTGAATCGACTGAATAAACGGAATAGGAGTAAGGTATAATTCATTATCAGTAATTAATGCTGTCAAAAATTTTTCTGTGTCACCCAAACATCCTAATGCAGTGCCTGTAATAATTGCATCTGGTATTTTTATATTTGCATCGTTTAAACTTTGTAATGCTGCTACCATTCCCATCTTAACAATTCTTCCCATTCTACGCGACATAATGGGATTTAAATATTCCGAATAAGAAGGTTCAATGCATTTCAATAAATTATTTTCTGAAGTAACTGTCTCAGAAATAAAATCATGGAAGTTTGAAGTATGCTGAGGAGATATAAGTCCCACTCCATTGATGAATGCTTGCATTTTAATTTCTCGAGAAGATTAATGATGAAGTATTTCCACCAAATCCAAATGAATTTGAAAGCACATGGTTTATTTCTTTGGTATTGACGAGTTGCGTTTCCGGTTTGAAGTGTAATTCTGGCATCGCATTTTCAAAAAATAAATTCGGATAAATAAAATTATTTTGAATTGCGAGTATGGATAATACGGCCTCTATTCCTCCTGCTGCTGCTAATGTGTGACCCGTAAATGATTTCGTTGAACTAATTGGTGGTATTGCATTTCCAAATAATCTTTCGATCGCTATTCCTTCTGATAAATCGTTTAACTTCGTTCCTGTTCCGTGTGCATTGATGTAATCGATACTTGAAATTCGCAATCCACTCATTTCTAATGATTTTTTCATCGCAATAAAAGCTCCCTCTCCATTGGGTGAGGAAGATGTTTGATGATAGGCATCATTTGAATTAGCATATCCAGTTAGCTGTGCTAAAATCATTTTTCCTTTTACTGCCTTTTCTGATTCCAATACGATGAATCCAGCTCCTTCTCCAAGGTTTAAGCCATTGCGAGTGGCATCGAATGGTCTGCATTGTGTTTCATCTAAAATTTTTAATGTTAAGAAACCATTTATTGTGAAGCGTGAGAGCGAATCAGTACCACCAACGACAACGCGTTCTAATATACCATGCTTTATTAATCGTGCCCCCAACATGATTGCATTTGCTGAGGAGGAACAGGCAGTGCTGATGGTTGATAAAAATTCCTTAATGCCTAATGAGTCTGCAATTCTTTCGGTGCTATCACTACAATCTAATGTATTGATATAATTGAGAAAATCCCCCTTTTTTTCAATGTTTAAGCTGTCTAAATAATGGTTTTCTGCTACTGCCATTCCACCAACACTAGTAGCTGAAATAATTCCTGTTTTAAACGAATTAATATCGGTAATATTTGCTGAGCGTATCGCCTCCTTCGCAGCAATTATTCCCAAGAGGGCTGTACGCGTAAACCTAATTGGATAAGAAAGACTAGCTATATTTTTTAAATCAATATTTGAAAATTTCACTTCACCTACTGAAACCCTTTCTTTATGACGCGATTCAATATAATTTAATTTACCTATTCCCGATTTTAGTTGAGTAACAGATTGCAAGGTTTCTTCAATGTTAATTCCTATTGCAGAAATCATTCCTAGACCAGTAACATAAATCTTTTTGCTCATAATAAAAAAGCGCTTATTTCTTATGTTCTTGAATATATTCCGCCATCGTTCTTAGCGTTTGAAATACTTTCTTTCCTTCTTGAGGATTTGTTATTTTAATTTGATATTTTCTATCGAGTAGCACAATAAGTTCTAATGAATCAATGGAGTCTAATCCAAGACCATCACCGAAGAGGGGAGTATCAGCTGTGATATCTTCCTTCTTAATATCTACTAAATTTAACTGCTGAATAATTTCATTTTTTAATTGTTCAATTATTTCCTCCATGATGATTTTTTGTTGAGAATTAAAAGATAGATTTTATATTAATAATTATAGTATGCATAAATAATATTTCAATTTTTTTCAAATTTTTTGATGCATTTAATTAATGTATTTGAAATGCCAATATCATTAGTTGTTTCCTCAACTACGAAACCTGCCTTCTCAATAAGTTTAATAAATATTGTTGAGTTATACATTTGACTATTTCCATTTGCGATAGCTGTAAAATAGATGGATGTCATTTGTAAACTAAATGCAGCAGCTTCGAATCGTTGATTATCCCAAAATGGTTCTAAGATATAAACTGCCCCATCGTCATTTAGGGAGTTTCTGCATCTCGAAAGAATTGAAATTATTTCATCATCTGAAAAACAATCTAGAAATTGGCTCATCCATATTACATCAAAATGTTTTGGAAATGGAATTGATTCATCCAAAATATTTGTTTGATAAAAGGATACTCTATTTGATAAACCTAATTTATCAATATTCTTTTTCGCCATTTCTGCCTGGCCTGGTAAGTCCATAATTGTAACATGAACATCAGTGTCGAAATTAACACTTGAGATCGCCCATTTGCCAGTGTTGCCACCGAT
Source organism: Bacteroidota bacterium (assembly GCA_025352785.1). Classification (GTDB taxonomy): domain Bacteria; phylum Bacteroidota; class Bacteroidia; order AKYH767-A; family OLB10; genus JANXSD01. Next base: position 20,558 of record JANXSD010000012.1, on the reverse strand, counting down.
ATCTAAAAGTGTTTTTGGTTTTGTTTTATAAACATATTCTAAAACTTCTGGAAAGGAATCATCTGAATAATAGTGATCAAAAGCAAACCATGATTTTTGTATGTTGGGTTGAAGGTGAGCCAACGCATCGTAAACAGTTTTCCAATTGCCAAATACTTTTAGTCCTTCAGGCTTTCCAGATTTAATAGATTCAGTGAGTGAAAATAATCCTTCATAGCAAACATCGTTTGAGAAATCAAAATTTACTTTTGTGAGTGGGTCATTTAAAATTAAGTATCCTGCTTTTGTTAAAGTGTATCTATCATTATTAACTAATAACAATCCTATTCCTAATCCTGCTTCCATAAGTACTCTGGCGCCATAATTTGAAAGATCTAATTTCTTACAAACTTCTTCAATGGTAACTCCCACTTTACGGGATTCGTGAACTTCTGCTAATATATTCAGATTGCGTAAGGCTCTTGAAGCTTGAAAAACCATAGGTGCAAATGCAATCCATTGGGCATATTCTTTCGCTTGAAGTGCTGTCCTTGTATCTTTTTTAAAAAAATCCATTTTTATAATATTGTGAAGCAAATATACTGTTTAAAGGAAACGATTAATTATTATTTGATATTTACTGATTATGAAATGAAATAAATAGTTGTTTCAATAGTTTCTACTATCATTTTCCAAACTTTTTTATTTTTATTAATATGCATTTTTATCGATATTGAGACCACGTGTTCCTTTGAATCGTTTCCAAAATCCTTGTCGTTCTGGAAGTGATTTGAAATCGCTTACAAAAGCCTTTTGATAATTTATTTTTGGATCACTATTAAAAGTATTAACTTTTTTTAATGAATCTATTACCATGGGTAATAAACGCAAATCAGCGCTCACTTTTTTTTTCGCAAATCTTCGAAGTAATTTGGTTTGAAAGGGATCAGATGCTAATGCGATCTTTTCAAAGTTTAGTTGCTTTGCTTTCTTGTAAGAGTAGTATATATTTTCTGTACTATGTTCCGCTTTTGTTTCTGTGTAGATGTGTTCTTTAGGTATTCCTAACGCTTCCGCATAAAGTGCCATAACTTCACCCTCATAATATGGGGAATATACTGCTGAACCTGAGTACATAATGTTTTTTGCTATTCCTGCATCATACAAAAATTTCGACCAAAGAATTCTTCCTTTCATTGTGTAATCCCATTTTTCATTGAATAAAGGAACACCCGGTACTATTACCATATCAAAACTTTCATTCTTCGATTTGTTAAAATATTTTTGACATGTTTTTTTTGAAAAGTTACACGAACAAAATACCACTAGCAGAAAAAATATGCTGAATGATGTAAATGCATGGATGTAAAATTTATGGTTCAATTGTAAGTGATATTAGTGAATTTTTATTTTTTATAAAACAATTAAGGATAATTTATTATTGTCGAACTTCATTTATGATGTAAGATATTCCGATGCAAAATCCAAAGAACAATAGTAATTTGTAAATATAAATTTGCACACTTAATACATCACCATGACTAAGGAAAATATTTTGAAAGGCAGATAATCCCCAAAATAATGGTGAAAATTCTGCTAAGAACTTAACCGCTTCGGGCATTACGTAGACAGGAACCCAAATACCTCCTAATGCAGCAAGAATCACCACGGAGACAGCACCAAAAGTTGAGGATTGTTGGTGTGTGCTAAATAGTGTACCCACTAAAACACCATAACCAGTTGCGGCTAATCCACTACTTATTGCAACAAGTGCAATTGCTGCTTTACTAGTTCCAATTATTAATTGTGGCAATCCTAAATGTGGTAATAGATAGATTCCAACTAGCAACATTAAAAAACATTGTGTAAGGCAAACAAATAAGAATGTAACAATTTTTCCAGCCATTACAGTAAAGTAGGAGCCAGGCATAGTTTTAATGCGAAGATAACTTCCATCTTCTCGCTCTTTAATGATGCTTCCTGAAAGTGTTATTACAATGAAAAACATTCCAAACATTGTCCATGCAGGAACATTGTGTTGAACAGAATTTAATTCAAGAATGGCATATTGATTTTCAATTACTGCTTCTTCTTTAAAATTAATGAAATCGTCAATTGCTTGATTTGTATTTTGTGTGCTATCGTCATCTTGATTTAATGCTTTCTTAAAATTATCAAGCATGCTTTGTGTTTCAAGTTTTGAGGACACTTGCTTGATAGAGCTAAGTACAGAATTGCGAAAAGATTTTTTTATATTCGGCGCAAAATAAACGGATATTGTTGTGTCCTTAGTTGATTGCGTTTGTTCTTTCACACGGGTATCAACAATTCCTACCTCGTTTAATGTAATTGTTACAAATTTTTGAATACGTAAATTTAATTGTTCTGAAGCATCTTCTGGAATTGAAATACCAATTTCGTAATCACTTTTAGCAACTTTCTTTTTAGCTTCTATTTCTGATTCCGTAAATAATGTTACTTGAAAAACTTTTGAATTGGTTAACCCATCAATAATCTTCTTCCCCAAATTCCCTTTATCATGATTGATAACGAGCACAGGTATTCGTAGTTCTTGGTAATCTCTAAATGGTGCATCTTGAATTAAAGCCATAATAGTTACCAAAGCCATGGGCATAAGAAACAGGATTGCTAATCCACTTCTGTCGCGTAGGAGAATTAGTAATTCTTTTTTTACTGTAGCAAAAAGTCGTAGCATCAATCTCTTAATTTTCGACCTGTTAATTTTAGAAAAAGTTGTTCGAGATTACTGGATGAATGTTGCCTTAATAGTTCAGTAGGACTTCCATCAGAAATAATTTTTCCATGATCAATAATGGAAATGTAAGAGCATAGATTTTCCGCTTCTTCCATAAGATGTGAAGTATAAATTATTGTCGCACCTTCCGAATTCAACTTATTCAAATATTCAATAATAATATTGCGCGACTGAACATCAACACCTATGGTGGGTTCATCTAAAAAAAGAATTTTAGGCTTGTTTAAAATTCCAGCAATTAAATTGATTCGCCGTTTCATTCCGCCAGAAAAAGATTCAATTCTCTTGTTTGAAACGTGATCTAATTCAAATGTCGATAGGCAATGCGAGATACGTTCTTTTAATTCTTGACCTTTTAACCCATACATATTCCCAATGTATTTTAAATTTTCATACGCTGTGAGTGTAGGGTAAATCGCAATGTCTTGAGGAACGACGCCTATTAATTGTTTTATTTCTTCTCTATTTTCTTGATAGTTTAAACCATAAATGGAGACATCACCAGATGTTTTTTTTAACAATCCACATAAGATGGATATCACTGTTGTTTTTCCAGCGCCATTGGGACCAAGTAATCCCCAAATCGTTCCAGGTTTTATCGTAAAGGAAATGTCATTAACAGCTGGAGTACTGCTATCTTTATATTTTTTTATTAATTGCGATACCTGAATGGCCTCATGATTAAGCATTACAAAGAAATTTTTTTGAGCTTAGTAAAAATTTTTTCTTCGCGATTTGCACACTCTAACATCATGGAAGAAAGTTTTTCGTAACTCTCACCAGTTGTTGCGCGGTCTTTGCATATTCTTGCTGCATCATACGCAAAGTCTCTCCATTTATCACCTGTTTCAGTAACTTCTTTTGAAAGATCCATTAACCAATTTTGGTTTAATATTGACGATGACTCTTGTAGAAATGCAGCAAATAAAAAACGAAAACCAGCACCGCCAGTTCCAATTTCTTCTTGCATTCTAACAATATTTCCTAAGTAAAGCGATGATTTTCTTACCGATAATTTTTCTGGGTATGCTGCTATTCTTTTTGCAAGGAATCGTATTCCTCTTACGCCAATTAGAGGAACAGGAATGGAGGTCATATCAACAGCAGTTCTTCGTATTCCGTCAACAATGGATTGCTTTAAATTAATTTCTTTGGGAACAAATATGGGGTAATACATTTTACCTCGTGGTGCTAAAGCACCTTTTGCAAATCGAGCTCGCTGTAAATCTTCAGGAGCAATTTCAGTTATTGTTTCCATTACTGGGTCACTTACTAAATAATTACCATCCCTTTTGCCATAAACAACGATGTTGTGGGCATTGAAATGAAATCTAAGTGCTGCAGGTAAATAGGGTAAGTAATAAACGCTAGTAAGAAGTCCTACGGGCATTCCTTTTTCTAAAATGCGATCAAGTTCCTCCATCGCTTTCGTTTCACTTCGAAACGTTTGCTTTTTCATTTTAATGCCTAATCGTTTGCATGTTCTGCTAAAAATAAGGCCAGGAAATATTCTGTAAGTAGTACCGGGAATTCCGTTTACTTTTAAGAATGGAAAATGTCCGAAAAATAATCCTGAACCTATTCCAAAGATCATTGGTTCACTTAATATTAGCCCATGATGTCGAAGCAGATTGGATGCTGTTCCACTTTCACAATGTGCTGATTGATTATGTTCGAAATTAATTTGCAAATCTTAAAGAATTAAAAATTTTAGCTGATAGATAGTTAATTATTGATAGAGAAATTTATTTATTTTCGAGTGTTATATCGAGAAGTTGTTCTGTAGTAATTTGAAATGCTTTTGCATATTTTTCTAATTGCTTTTGTGATAACTTTTTGAAAATACTTGGTTTCAAATGCCGTTTAACTTGAAATGAAAAATAACCAACGTATTGAGAAAGAAGCTTTATATCTAGCATTTCCTTTTCTATGTAATAAGCAATAGGACTTATTTCATTCGCCAAAACACGTATTCTTACTGCCTCAATTTTTTCATGGATTTCATCCCATGCTAATGAAAGTACAATTGTTTCAGGTTCCCAACCAACACTTGAAACTTTTGTATAATTACCATTTTCATCAACAGCATACTTTAGCATCTTTACTTTGCCTTCGAGTATGTTACTGTCTTCTTGTGGTACTTTGTCTTTTTCCATTTTTTTACTGCTGGGAAAATATTATTGTTTCCACAAATAATTATTTCGATCTTTTGTTTAACAAACTGTAAGTAGCGCATTCGCGTAGGAGAATCGCGCACTCTCAGGAACAGTGATAACTATCTTTTGACCTTTAATCAGTTTGCCAGAGTTCATCAATTCTTCTAATGCAAGAAATATGGATGCAGATCCAATGTTCCCTATTTCTGTTAAGTTAACAAACCATTTTTCTTGTGGTAATTGAATTCCATATTTTACCATTTCATCATGTACTTTAGAACGAAAATATTCAGAGGATATATGTGGTAAAAACCAATCTACACTAAGTGGATCTGTTTTGTGTTTTTTGAATGCTTCTAGATAAGAGATGGTTCCCAAACGAGCAATGTTGTTATCTAATAATTTTGTATCCTGGCGTAATGAAAATAGTGATTTTGTTAACCAGTCTTTTTGTTCGTAAGTTGCCCATCCTTTGATGCTTCCATCGTCTTGTTTTTCTCCACCTGAATACATACAAGTTTCTAATTCATTGGCGTAAGAACTGATTTCAATCCACTCTATTTTTAAATTTAAAGTGTCCATCGAGGGTGAATTGCTAAGTAAAACAGCAGCAGCACCATCAGAAAGCATCCAACGAAGAAAATCTTTTTCAAAAGCTAAAATTGGTTTTTCTTCTATTGCTTTTATTTTCACAGCTTCTTCTATGAAATTATTCGCAATCATCCATTGTGAAAATTTTTCTGAGCCTGTGGTAACGGCATTTTTTGTATTACCAGTTAGCACCGACATATATGCATATTTTAGTGCATTCATACCAGCACAACACGATCCAGCGAAAGTGATTGCTTCTATAGGAAGTCCTTTTAACTCACCGTGAACCATAGTTGCATGAGCAGGTAATAATTGATCAGGTGTAGTTGTTCCTGATGTTAAAAGTTCAATTTTGTCTAGTTGAAAATCTTTACTTACCAGTCCTTTAATTGCCTCGACAGTTAATTGAATATTACTATGAGTACTATTGCCTTGTTTATCCAACGCATAATACCGTTTTGCAATTTTATTGTTTCTTAAAATTAATGGTTTTGATTTTGATTTTAAATCTCCACCAACATATCCAAGATACTGTTCCATTTCATCATTAAGAACAACTTCACCAGGAAGAAACTTTGCAATTTTATTTATGTAAACTGAATTATTATTTGACGACAATTTTACAATTCTTTATGTTAGTTAATCAAATGTATGATGCTTTGGGAATGTAAGCACCGAATATAGGAAGATATCAATATGCATAAATCTAATTATTTTACTCCGTTTTTCACAAATTGAAGAGAAAGACAAAGATATTAAAAATAGAGCATAATTGTCTGCTAAATACGATCTTGAAACTCACTTTTTATTTGAAAAATTATTGATAAATTATCGTAAAGTATTATTTGAGAAATAATTAATTTCTTTTCTGATTTTTTTTGGGAAAAGTAGTGGAGCTAGTCGAGATATTACGGTGATAATGGGAGAAAGAATTAGGATTGCTGTTGGTAAAACAATACCAAAAATCCTTACTCTTGTTTGGCGTTCCTGACTGATTGCCGTGCCTTTTTTCGAGATATAATTGGCATATAGAGGGAAAAATACTTTACCTCTTCCTTCTAACAACATTAAATTAGATTTAATATTTATTGCTCCATTAGCGATAAGTACTTCTTGTTGACCAGTATAATCTCCTTTTTTGAGGTGATAAAGAATAATATCTCCAAATTTCCAAGCATTTACTTTCAAATCATCGTCAGAGACGCCATATTTAGGAAATACACCTAGAAATTTATCCTGAACACCGCCTAATGCAAAGGCGAAAACAGTAATTAGACTCACCAAATTCGCCGATTTATCTACGAAAGTGATGTTGCCAACAAGATTAGCGCCTAACATTTTTAAATGCATTTTCATCTTTTCTTGCGCATTTAACCACATATTGCGACAGGCTAAAATGGTAATTACAGGCTTATTTCTTAGTAACTTTTTAGCCTCGGTAGATTGTAAAAAAGAATTTATTGGTTGACTTATTGATAAAAACCATGGCTGATAAGCGATGATTATAAGGTCGTATGGTGCATCGGGATTAAATGAAAATGGCTTTAATGAACAAGGAATACCTAGTACCGTTTCTGGAAAAGCATCAAAAAATTGCATGTAAGTCCATGGAAATGGAAATGGTATTTGTGGTTGAATCTGCTCGTATTGAATGTTAACGTCAGCATCGTTTTGCAGGTTTTGTAACGTAGCTTCTATTGCTTTATTTAGCTGACCTGATTGTGTGAAATAGATGACAAGAATATTTTTCATAAGCGTTTTTCATTCGGTCGTTTCAGGAACTTTATAACGAATTATTTTCCAAAGCAAATTTCGGTTTAAAATCGAAACAGCTGTAATAATTCCCGAAAATAGTGCCGCACCAACACCAACACAAACCACATCTTGACCTGTAAGATATAAATTTTTGTAATTGGTACGAGGACGTAATTGTTTAAGATGAAAGCGTTTCGGTGAATGCTCTAAACCATAAATTTCTCCATGCGCATAATTGCTAAAATGTGCTGTTGAAAGCGGCGTTGATAATTCACATACTTCTATTCTTCCCTTTACTTGTGGTAATACTTCGTAAAGTTTTTCAAGTAATGAATTTTGAATTTCTAATTTTACAGATTCATATTCTTCACCCCGCTTTTGCCATGGTTTGTCCGCCCATTTTTCTAGATGACTATAACGACAAGAGTCAACAACCTGAATTGTTGCTTTGTCAGGAAGATTTTTTTGCCAGTCAGGATCTTTTGCAGATGGAAATGAAAAATATGAAATTAACGATGTGTATTTTTTATCTGCTAAATGAAGATCGTATTTATCATCTAGTTTATAGGTGTTGTAGTGCCATATATTGTGTTTTGGTAAATTTAATTCTTTATCAGAGGCGTTTAATCCAACATACAAACATACATGCGCAACAGATGGATCAATTTTATTTAGCTCCTTCGTGTTTTCGTTTTTTTTATCTTTATCAATAATGAGACGATTAAATGTGTTGGAAGCTCCTGCATTACTGATAATTTTTTCACCAAAAATTTTATCCCCATTTTCCATTTCTACTCCTACAGCTTTATTCTTATCGAAAAGGATATTTTTTACTGATGCTTTGATTGCAATTTTTCCACCATTATTTTCAATAACATTAGATAAGCTCTTGTGAATACTTAACGCACCACCAATGGGATAATTTCCTCCCTCTAAAAAATGTTCAACGATCATTGCATGAATTGCAAAACTACTTTTTTTAGGAGGTAATCCGTAGTTGCCACATTGCGCACAAAGTACTGCTATCAGCTTTTCATTAGTTGTTAATCTGCTAAGAACTGCGTATGTTGTTTGATTGGAATATTTGTAAAACCCCTTTCTTAAAAAATGTCCTATTGATTTGCTTAACCAATTGGGCATTGTCTTTTCCGAGAAAAACATAATTGACCTTCCGGCAATACTTTTTAATAATTTATAATATTGACGAATGGCATTTTCGTCGTCTGGAAAATATTCAATCATTTGTGCAATTTGATTGTCGTATCCTTTTTTGAAATTATAGGTTACGCCTTCTATGATTGCTTGATCATAAACATCCCCCATATCCGCCCACTTTAATTTTCCTTCAGAAACATAATCGAACGCTTTTTTTAAGAGTGCATCTTTTAAATTTACTTGCCCGACGTAATGGACACCTACATCCCAAACAAAATTTTTACGTCTGAAAGTATGTGTAAATCCGCCAATCACGTAGTGCTTTTCGAGGACTAAAACTTTTTTTCCAGCCTTCGCTAATAATACCGCTGTTGTGAGACCACCCATTCCTGATCCAATGATGATGGCATCATAAAAGGAGTTTTTAAGCTTAGTATCATATAGGTTTTTCATCTGAAAAGATTAATTCTTTAATGAAAAAAGTAATGTTGCGTTGCAACCACCAAATCCTGAAGCAGATTTTAAGCAGTAATTTAATGCTTTTTTTGTGATAGTACTGCAAACATTTATTGGAGTTGTTACACCGATTTCTGAGAATCCTAAAGTAGGAATGATCAGGTCATTTTGTAACGATAAAAAACAGATAATCGATTCTACTATTCCTGCTGCTCCCAGAGTATGTCCGAAATAGCCTTTCATACTATTGGTTGGAGTATTAGCTAATCCAGATAATGTAAATGCCTTGGCTTCCATTTCGTCGTTAAATAAAGTTCCTGTTCCATGTGCAGAAATAAATCCAATATCATCGGGTTTTAATGATGATAATTGAAGTGAATTATTGATCGCATAACTTAGTTCTTCTCCAGTTCGTGATGGTCCAGAAATGTGGTTGGAATCATTCGTGATAGCTCCATTTAAAATTTGGATGGAATTGGATTCTTTAATCTCTTGTGTTGTTAACACTACGGTTGCTGCCGCTTCACCAAGATTAATCCCGTCTCTATTGATTGAAAATGGCTGACATGTTTTTTTACTCAATGCTTGAAACGATAAAAACCCAGAAAAAACAAACTTACTGATTGTATCAGCTCCAATAACGATTGCATTTTTATATTTTCCTGATTCTAAAATTCTTCTTGCATAAAGTAATGCCACCACTCCAGAAATACATGCATTGGAAATTACGATGGGCTCGTTTTCATTTTTAAATAAGGAACAAATTATTTTTGCGGAGTGCATCAAACTCAAACGCGCATATAATTCTTCTAAGGTTTTGTTTTCTTCAAGTAATGAAATATTACCTTTTGTTGTTGAAAAAATAAAGACTGTTTCCGTACTTGAAAAATCTATCGAAGATAATTTTTGTGCATCTTTTATAGAGGCAATAATAATTTTTTCGTAACGAGTAAATCGCTCGGCATTGTTAATTTCTGTCTCGAAAGTATTCAGTTGTTGCTTGCTAACTAACGATGCCCAAAATGGGTCGTCATTTATTTCGGGATTAATATGTTGTTGAATTCCTGATTTACCCAATATCATGTTTTGGAAATTTTCAGACGTAGAATTTCCAAGAGCAGAAATAATATTATTTGATTCAACAAAAACGTTTTGCATTGTAATTTAGGTAGAAAGTTGCTGTTGTTTTCTCCATACTTCAAAAAATTCTGGACGAACAATTTGTAGTTGACGATTTGTCCCATCTAAAAATACTTGAATAGATGATCCGGATGCTATGATTTCGTTCGTTACTGGGAAATAAATTTTATAGTTGAATACTATTTTTGCAGCAGGATGATCAATGAATGTTGTTTCAACTATTGCCTTGTTACCATATTTTAACGATCGCTTATAATCGCAGTTAATATTTACTATGGGAGCAACATAACCGTGGCGGTAAATTTCCATATAGGACAAATTGAATTTTTCACCAAAAGCTTCTCTTCCAAGTTCAAAATAAGTAATATAATGCCCGTGCCATGTAATTCCTAATGGATCCACTTCATTAAATCGAACTTTAATTTCAGTTATTGCAGTTAGCATATTATTTTCCTTTAGGTGATGACCCTATTTTCCATTTTTTATATCGGGAACCTTTGATATCTTTCATTCCGTTATATATTGAACCAGCCCAATGATTTCGAAAGCCAAATCCAAAACTTTTTCCCGTAACACGTTCCGTAAATAGCACTGATTTATCATTCATGTTAATGTATGTTACCCAGAATGCTCCTTCTTCAATTGTTTTATTCAACCCTTCCATCACAAACACTAATCCGATCCCTTTGTTTTGTTCGAGGTTATATTTGCTTACCATTGATTGAATCGAAGCAGGATTAAATCGAGTATAATCTTCCTTATTAAAAGACATGATTTTTGTTGCATCAATTGAATTATTGAGGTCAGAAATTACTTTAAGGTCGTTTATTATAGAATCCTTATCAAAAGTTTTATGGAAATCATATTTTTCAGTTTCATTAATTAAAAGAAAATTAATATTAATCGTCATTGTTTTCATTTGCTCCTGACTTACTGTACCTGGATCACCAAAATATTTCGCTTCAGAAAAATCAATACCAAGCCACGTTATTGGTGTTTGTGATGAGAATGCTTCCGCTCTTGTTTGTGCACTTAATGAATAGGAGGTAGTTGAAATGCTCAATAATAAAAGCATCAATTTTTTGGAAAATATTTTATTCATACTATTAAATTTAGACATTTGGTTTTACGTAAATCCTCATTTCACATTCAGCTACTATTATATTGTTTAGCGTAATTGTACCTTTAACAATTGTTATATCCATTATTTGATTGGTTATATTTATTTCTGTCATTAATTCAGCGCCAATAGGAGGATAGTTGTATATTTTTAAATCTTTAATAGAAGCGATGAATCCAATGGGAACTGGTTTGTTTTCCAACTTACAAACATAACCAACACCTGCAGCAGCAGTTTGTGCAATGTTCTCCACCATTCCACTTGCGGATAATTCATCATCCTCACAAAAGATGCAATCACTTAAAACCGTAAATCCAGATATCACTTTCACAGTATCTGAAAATAGGAGTTTATTGATCATCACAACGGGAGGGCGTTGTGGAATAAATTCATGCACTTCAATTCCGCTTGCTAACATAATTATTGTTTCCAGAAATCATAATAATTAAACCATTGTTCGGGATATCTCTTCACCATTTCTTGTAAACTATATGCAAAATCATTAGATATACTTTGCACCGAATCGCCTTTTTTTGAATCGAAATATTTTATGTCTGTGGAGAAAAAATGATAATGCGTTGAACTTTCTTTGAATGCATAAACATACGTGATGGGTACTTTTAATTTAAGCGCAATCAAAAAGGGACCTTCTGGAAATTTAGCAGGTCTGTTAAAGAAATCGCAGGTAACGGTTTTATTATCGGGTAAAAATCTATCCGCATGAATGCATACTATTTCATTTTGATTTAATGCTTGAATAATTTTATAGATATGCGATAAATCTTTGTTAACATAAATTATATTGAATGTTTTTTCGCCTGTAATTTCATCCATAAAATTTTTTAGCTGTTCATCTTCGCCATCATACATAACAATATTGATACGTGTATTTAGCCGTTTTAAAAGATGACCAGCAGCTTCCCAATTTCCAACGTGACCACTTAACAATAGACCTCCTTTGTTTAACGAAATCATCTCTCTAAGTGCTTCTTCTCCGTCAAAGTTAAACGTAAAATTGATTGGAACTCCAGCCATCATTGCTGTTTTGTCGATGAGTGTTTGGCCTAAGATCCTATAGTTTTTATAAAGTTTAATGAATGACTTAAGCCGTGAAAACTTTAGCGTGTGGCGATAAAAATCAAGAATTGGTTTTGATGTTTTATCAGAAAAAAGTAAATAATAAGCAGCTACAAATCGTAAAATAAAATAAGAGAATTCTATTCCAAATCTTTTAATAATGAATACAAAAAATTTGTGTCCATTAGTAGTGCCTTTTGACTTACCCTGCCACTGCGGCATTATTTTATTGCTAACTTATTTTCTACATAATCGTAGAAACTTTGGAAGGTAGCGATATCTGTAAAGTCTTCGGCTTTCACTTTAAAACCGAAATTACTTTCAATCACAACAACCAAGTCGATATAATCAAGGCTATCTAATTGAAGTGTCTCTCGAAGATTTGCTTCGGGTACAATTTTTTCAGCATCTACTTCAAACTCTTCGACTAAAAAATGATTAATCTTACTAACTATTTCTGCAGTTTCCATTTTGTACTATTTACTTATTGATACTTTTTTTAATTATCAGTGATGAATTCGTTCCGCCAAATCCAAAGGAGTTGGAGAGGAAGATATCTATATTTTTATCGATAGTTTTATCCGCGATATTTAGTTTTGCGGAATCCTCATCAGGATTTTCAAAGTTAATATTTGGAGCAATAAAACCATCTCTCATCATCAAAATTGAATAAACAATTTCACTGGCTCCCGACATCCAACATTCATGTCCCGTCATTGATTTTGTTGAACTTACTGGTGGTCGAGATTCACCAAAAACGGAATCGATAGCTTTTGCTTCTTTCGCATCTCCAACAGGAGTAGAAGTGGCATGCGCATTAATATAATCTACATCGGAAGCTTTAATTCCAGAATCTTTTAACGACATAGTGATTGCTTTCGCAGGACCATCTACTGTTGGATTTGAAATGTGTCCACCATTAGAAGAAAATCCATAACCGATCACTTCGCCAAGAATGGTTGCTCCTCTTGCAAGGGCACAATCTAAGCTTTCTAAAATCACTGTAGCCGCACCACCACTCGGTACTAGTCCATCTCTATCACGATCGAACGGGCGTGACGCTTTCGTAGGTTCATGTTCACGAATGGAGAATGCTGATAGCGCATCAAAATTCCCCATCGAGTAAATATTTACCTCCTGAGCACCTCCGCAAACGATCATATCCTGCATACCTGTACGGATAAAGTGGTAGCCTGTTCCGATGGCATGTGAACCACTCGCGCAAGCTGCACTTATTGTATAATTAATGCCTTTCAACTTAAAAATGGTAGAGAGGTTCATCGTCACTGTAGAATTCATCGTTTGAAAAACCGACCCTGATCCTACGAGTAAAGTATCTTTTTTTAAGCGAATAATGTCAACAGCTTCCATCACAGGTTTTGCTGAACTATCATTTCCATAGATGATTCCAACTTCGTTATTGTCGAGAAAATCTAAATCGAGACCCGCCATTTTTAAAGCTTCTAGAGTTGCGATGTATGCAAATTCACCTTGTTCAGGAAGCATGATACGCGCTCTTCTATCAAGTAATTCTTTTAAATAAGGTCGTGGAACAGATCCTGTTAAGCCTGATCGATAACCAAAATCTTTCCGCTCAAGGTCTAGTACAATTCCTGATTTGCCTGTATAAAGAGAGTTTCTTACATCCTCAATATTATGGCCAATGCAAGAATAAATTCCAATACCTGTAATAACAACTCTCTTCATTTCAAGAAATATAGGTCATCTGTAATTTTTCCAATTAGGAGTAAAGTCCTCCATTAATATTCAATACTTCTCCCGTAATGTAAGATGATCCAGGCGATGCGAAAAAGGCAACAGCTTCAGCTACTTCTTCTACTTTCCCAAATCGTTTCATGGGAATCATCGCACTCAAGGTTTTCTCATCCAATCCAGCTGTCATTTCTGTTTGAATAAATCCTGGTGCGATGGCATTTACTGTAATACCTCTTCGAGCAACCTCTTGAGCGAGTGCCTTTGTAGCACCTATTAATCCAGCTTTAGCAGCCGAATAATTTGTTTGCCCTGGCAATCCTTTTAATCCAGATAAGGAAACCATATTTATTACTCTTCCAAATTTCTTAACCAGCATTTGGTTAATCACATGGCGTGTTACATAATAGAAAGAATCGAGGCTCGTTGAAATAACATTTTTCCATTGCGCTTCTGTCATCCACATCAATAGATTATCCTCTCTAACACCAGCATTATTTACAAGCACTTCAATAATATTCTCTGGATTTTTTTCGATCCAGCCTAAAAGGATTTCATCAACTTCTTCTTTATTAGAGACATCAAATTTTAACAACGTACAATTAACACCAGCCGATTCAATCAATTCTTTGGCGATTTGAGCTTCTATATCGTTGCTCTTATAATTTAACAAGATGTTGTAATTCATCTGCGCAAGCTTGTAACTAACCGCTCGTCCGATGCCTCTTGATCCTCCTGTTATTAATGCGTATTTCACAGTCAATAATTAAATTTTATAGTATATCGTTATTCTCTTGCTTTAAGAATTCTCGTACCGACTTCATGTTTTTATACATCGGACGGTCGGAGGAAATTATTGGACAAATATCCCTTAGCTTCTTATAAATCTTTTTGGAGAAAGGAGAGAGGCGATCGGAACAATCGATTCCATCAACAGCTTGAATAACTGCAATAGCATGTATAGAAAGTACTTCGAAAGCATTCTCAATTACCTTTCTGGTGATCAAAGCAGCATTCGTTCCCATGCTCACTACATCTTGATTGTCATTATTATTTGGGATACTATGAACATAAGCGGGCATTGAAAGCGTTTGACATTCGGCAACAGTTGACGTAGCCGTAAACTGCATTCCCTGCATTCCGTAATTCAATCCTAAGGTGCCAAGATTTAGAAAAGCTGGTAATTTTTGATTTAATTTATCATTTAATAAATAGTTCAATTGACGTTCGGAAAGCATTGTTAACTTGGTAATTGCAATTTTAAGCTTGTCCATTTCTAAGGCTACATAATCACCATGAAAATTTCCGCCATGATAAACATCTTTATTCTTCACATCGATAATAGGATTGTCATTTACCGAATTAACTTCGTTCATTACTACCATTTCTGCGTACTCAATGGAATCGAAAATAGGACCTAGAATTTGTGGAACACATCTCAACGAATAATACTCTTGCACTTTTTCTGTTAGAATATCTTGCGTTTCTATGTTTACACTTTGATATAAGATGTCAGAGCGTTTTTTGATCAACTTACTCTTTGCCGAAATTTTTTGCATGGCTGCTGCAACGCGTCGCTGACCTGTATGCGGTTTTACATTGTTAAGTTCTGTTGAAAAATGATCGTCAAAAGCTTCAACAAGTTCATTGATCATAGTCGAAAAAATGACTGACCAATTCACTAATTTTTTAGAATAAAGTAAATTTATGGCTGCGATACCTGTCATTGCCGCCGTACCATTTAATACAGCAATACCTTCCCGTTTATGGATAGATAGCGCTTTAATTTTTTCCTTCTTATACACACTTGCGGTGTCGCAAATTTTCCCGTTATACCAAACTTCACCTTCACCAATCAAAGTCAGGGCGAGATGAGCTAGCTGAACCAAATCACCACTTGCACCAACGCCACCATGCTCATAAATACATGGATAAATCTCCTTGTTGATAAGCTCCTTAATAATTTGAACCAACTCCTTATTCACGCCAGAGTAGCCTTGCATGAGTGATGACAAACGCACAATCATCAAGGATTTCGTATCCACTGTCGATAATAAATTGCCGGAGCCCGAACAATGACTTCGGATAAGATTAAATTGTAATTGTTTAAGATCTTTGTCCTTAATTTTGTATTGAGCCATTGGCCCGAAACCCGTATTAATCCCATAAATGAGTTTTCCCTTCGAGAATTCATTTAGGAAAACATAGCTTTCGTTTACCTTTTTCAATGCCTTTTCTGATAACTTCACCTTCTGATTCTCATAAAGAACAGCGTGCATATCATTTAAAGTCAATGGTTTGTCACCTATTGGGATCATATCAAAAAATATAGCGTTTTGATTTAATTTAAAAAAGAGCATCGACGAAATGCTCTTTTTTGTAGAGCTCAAAAGTAGCGTAATTATTATTGCTTCACAAACTATTCATGGGAGTGAATTTTGGAGATTTATTTGGAGGAATATTGAAGCAGAATTCGCGATTTATAGATTGAGAGGCTTTCATCTGAAGTTGGGTTGTATTGATTTTAAAGAAGATTAAATTTAAACGTAGGAAGCAATTTTAGCACTTTATAAGTTATGAGGTTAAAGAAAAAGTATATTTGAAAAATAATCGTTTTGTGAAAAGTTTAAAAAAGGTGAAAGAGAAACTGCTGATATTGCAATGATATAAGTTGAGATTTATAAACGAGAATTAGAACAGAAAACAGATGACCATTTCGAGAACCTCCTCACTATGTATTTTAAATTATAAAAAAGTAATCAGATTTAATGACACCTCAGGAACTTTATAAAAGGATTGATACTCTAAATGAGCAATTAAAAAATTTGCAACCTCTAAAAGTTGAAGACGAAGAACGTATATGGAAAAAATTCAGACTTGAATGGAATTATAATTCAAACCATATGGAAGGTAATACTCTTACGTATGGCCATACAGAGCTTTTATTATTTTTTGATCAAGTTGCGGCTGATTATACAGGTCGTGAGATTGAAGAAATGAAGGCGCATGATGTTGCGATAAAAATGGTTGTAGAATTATCACAGAATGTAGAACGCGATTTATCAGAAAGTTTTATCAGGCAGTTAAATCAAATAATTCTTGTTCGATCTTTTTGGAAGGAAAGCGTAACCTTAGATGGAAAAACAAGCCAAAAAGAAATTATTCCCGGAGAATATAAAAATTCTCCTAATAATGTTAAACTTCAAAATGGAGAAATCTTTCGGTTTTCTTCACCAGAAGCAACACCCTCACAGATGCATGATTTAATAGAATTTTATAAAGTGCATGATAAGAGTACCGAAAAACACCCACTTTGGCTAGCTGCAATGTTACATTATAAATTTGTTCGAATACATCCTTTTGATGATGGCAATGGTCGCGTTGCAAGGTTACTTATGAATTATGTATTGCTTAAATACAATTTTCCTCCTGTGATAATTAAAGATGAAGAGAAGAAAAAATATTTAGCCGCAATAAATAAAGCAGATATAGGTAATTTGGAATCTTTTGTAGAATATATTGGTGAACAGTTAATATGGTCTTTAAGTAAATCAATAACAGCTGCAGAAGGAAAAACAATTGACGATGAAAATGATCTTGACAAAGAGATTGCGCTTTTAAGTCGATCGGGACAAAAAAATAACAAGGTTCAATTAAAAAAATCACGTGAAGTAATCCAAAAGCTATATCAAGAGTCTCTTGAGAAATTATTAGTTGAAATTGAAAATCATATTTTAAAATTTGAAAAACTTTTTTTTGAAAAGGAAATTTCAATATACGTGCAAAATGCAATTGAATCTACTATTATTAAAGCACCAGGGAAAGCACTTGATTACATTAGGCAACAAATATTCTTTGATTATAATAAACCCAAATTATATGGATATCTACCAGGCATAATATATACGGAAAATAGACCTACAAAAGAATTGGATTATCCGGAAATTTATCAAATAAAATTAAATTACTATTTGAATGGTTATTTAAATGAAGGAGTGAATACATTTAATAGTAATGCAAATATTATTTTGGAGTTTTCAGAATTTAATTATAAAATTTATTTTGAAAACCCCCAAGAATTATTAATTGAAAAACTATACAATGATGTAATTACTGAAACTGAAATAAAACATATTTCCAATATAATAGGAAGTATTATATTGGGAAGAATAAAAGAAAAAATTGAACCTTTAAAATAATTTGATTAAAACTAAAATATAAATCACCTGAAATGAACTAAGAATTACTAGAAACTTTTATTTCATTACCATCTATCCAAATTTTTGTTAAAATTATATTGAAAACTAATAATTTGATTACAAATTTTTTCTTAACTTAAATTGTCCATTAGAGTAGGAATTGCGAAAAAAAAGCAAATAAATGTTTGGAAGAAAAAACAAAATCTTTTAAGAAAAGAGGCGATCCCAATTGGAAAGCCTCTTCTAAAACTATAATTTTTAATCTAATTGAGCTAATTTCTATTCAATCCTTCAGCCATATTTTTATTTGCCTCAGCTTCTTCAATCTTTATAACTTGAGCTATGGTTTTTAATATTCTGTCATGATTTTTTATTACTGGATTAGTGGTGTCCCAAACATATCCAGCTAAAACAGAGCATATCTGACGCTGTATTTGTTCGTTCGGATTTTTAGCAAAGAAAATATCTTGAAGATGACCATCGTACCATCCCATCACATACGAGCGAAATGTGTTTACTCCTTGCATCATGTAATCGGTATAATCTTTTTGCCAATTTACAGTTTCTCCATTTAATTGTTGGCAAACTAACTTAGCTGCTTTATGTCCGGAAACAGTTGCCAAAGTAACACCTGAAGAAAATACAGGATCAAGAAATTCAGTAACATTTCCTGTGAGTACAAAACCATCACCAAAGAATTTATTCGTTGAAGTTGACCATCCTTCAATCGTCTTAGCCTCGAAGATGAATTCACAATCTTTAAATCGAACATTTAATTCAGGTTCTGTTTCGATGAAAGCTTTTAACTTTTCTGTCGTGTTACCTTCCATCTTTTCAAAAAACTCAGGACTACCAACAAATCCAACAGAAGTATTTCCATTGGAGAAAGGAATGATCCAAATCCAAACATCTCTTTTGTGAATTACAATAGTGATGCGGTTTGGTTCGTCATAGTTAGCACGATTTACATCTTTTATATGTGCGAAAAGTGTTTTTCGTGGAGCTAAGTTGGAGGGTTTATCAAGGTTAAATAGTTTTGGTATTACTCTTCCGTATCCACTTGCATCGATGATAAATGTCGCAGCGATTTCACTTTTCTCTCCAACACTATTTTCAACGGTTGTCACTGAATCGGAACCATTGAATTTTATATCCGTCACACCTGTTTCGAAGTCTATTGGAATTCCCATTTTCTCAACTTCGTTGCACAATATCTGATCAAATTCAGCACGAGGAACTTGCCATGTCCACGACCATCCTTCAGAAAATTTATTCGAGAAATTGAAGTCGCAAATTTTTCCATCTTTCACAAACTTAGCACCGAATTTTTCCTGAAATCCTTTTGCTTTTAATGCGGGTAAAAATCCAGCTTCTTCTAATGGCTCCATACATCTTGGCAAAAGACTTTCACCAATTACGAATCGAGGGAACTTTAATTTCTCAACGATCTTCACATTAAAGCCACCTTTCTTAATGATGGATGCAGCCACAGTTCCTGATGGTCCCGCACCTATTACCAACACATCTACTTGCTCTCTTTTCATTTTCGAAATAGGTTAAAAATTAATCTTTAATTTATTATTAGATTGAAATATTGGAATTAATTTATTTGTTTTTTAATAATGTTAAGCTTTCATCTAATGTTAGTTCTGATGAAGGAACTTTTAATAGTTTCAATGCGGATTCACCAAATGTATCATTCCAATTAATAGTTAAAACGGTGAATTGCATGTCAGCGATTTTTCTGGGAATATTAAATACTGCATAAAATTTACAGTCATCACCAGGACGAAGAATTTCGATTTTATCTTTACTACCATTATTTGCAAACTCTTGTCCATCTTTTAACTTCACTGATAGTTGTGCTGGATTTACTAAACCGATTTCTTTTCCAGTGTAAGTACATTTAAATTCAGCAGATGTTTCTTTGGTCGTTTGTTTTGATTTCTCTAGAGAGACATGAAAATCTCCTGTTGTAAAAGTGTTTTTAGAAGCGGGCAATTGAAAATCAGGTGTTTTTAATTTCTTACCATTAATAGCAACTTTATAAAGGCAATTCAGGTCTAATTTTAATTTATCAACATGAAAATTTTTGCCACCTGTTACTTTTAAAGTTTTCGTTTCATGATCGTTAGGCTTAATAAAAAAATCAATTCTATTTAGTAATCCACCAGTAGGACTTACTGTTCCAAAATCATAAATAAATTTTGAATCAGTGCCTTTGAAATAAAGATAATCAACAGTTTTATTGGTAATTGTAATTTTTACCAAGGAGAATTCTTGCTGCGATTGGGCATCAACAAATTCAATTGCATAATCATCATTTACGATTGCTTTTACTGCATAATGATTTTCGTGTTTCGGATCACTTGGTTTTCTTTGTGCAAAAGAAGCATTTATGGTTATAAATAAAACAGCGAATAGCATGAATGTTTTGTGCA
>JANXSD010000044.1 GCA_025352785.1 Bacteroidota bacterium | reverse complement strand
TGAAGTTTTGAATAAAATTTCATCTTCTTTATTGTTTTTTTTAATTATACCAAAGTGCGCCACTGTATCTTGTTGGTTATACGAAACAAAAATAATTTAATTCTAATTCTTTAATTATGTCATTCGTATTAACTTTTTCATTATTAAATGGAATCAATTTTTCTCTCCCGTTTCAGGGATTTTCTCCCCCGTTTCAAAATTGAGTAAAAACTGAAATTGTTCAAATGTACATTATATAATACTGTATATCAATTATTTATAGAAAATATTAGGTATAAAAAAGCCACTCAATGGAGTGGCTTTTGTGATCCCGCTGGGATTCGAACCCAGGACCCATACATTAAAAGTGTATTGCTCTACCAACTGAGCTACGGAATCTAGTACTTTTGGTTAGCGCTTGGTCATGTAGGCCAAATGCGGGTGCAAATGTATGATTTCTATGAAATGATAAACAAGAATGATGCATCATTTATTTGTCATTATCTCAAATTGCTGAATATCAGTAATAATGATCTTTTATTAACATTAAAAAATGATTGATTTAACCTGCTTTTAGCCATTTAAATTAATTCTAACGGCGTTTTGTTTATGAAATTCCGCGTTTAATCTGTTATCGCAGCGCGTTCAAATGGTAAGGTCCGATCAAACTGATAACGATAGGTAATGAAGGTTCGCCATTCCGTTGTTCCTAAATTGGAAATCATTTTCAACATCTTAGGATTAAAATCACCAATCCATGTTAAAACGGTATCCTTATAAACACCACGAGCTGGAATCGTCTTCTCGCCAAAAACAACCAATGCAGCTTCCAATCCTTTGCCTTGCCATTCTCTTACCACCCCAAACGCCATTCCCGTCATGCGTGTGACCGTTTTGCGCCACTTGTGGTACATAAACTTGATTTTACCCACAAGATTCAAATCGCCATTCACATGACGAAATATTTGATTTAGTTCGGGAAGATTTAAATAAAACGCTACAGGCTCGCCTTTATAAAACACAAAAATTACAATTTCAGGATCGATCGCCGGCTTCATCGTTTTAAAAATTTTTTTTGCTGCTTCTTTCGACATCGGCATGAAATGAGCATGACCACCCCACGCACCATTGTATACAGTTCTAAAATCTTCGGCAACCATATCTAAATTTTTGCCTTTGATATCCATAATCTGAAAATCAGGATCGTTTTTTAATTGGTTATACTTTCGATGGAAGATCGGCTGGGCTGGAACATGAATATCTCTCCAAAAATTATATTGAAAGAAATAATTCTGAAAGCCATAATTCTCAAACAGCTCTTTGTAATACGCCAAATTGTAATTCATTGGATAGATGGCAGGCTCATCAAAATTCGTGATCTGGCAACCCCAAAATTCGCTTCTATCACCAAAATTGATAGGGCCATCCATCGCTTCCATACCGCGTTCTTTCAGCCAATTTAAACAAGCATCAAATATAAAGTTAGCAGCCTTTTGATCGTCGATGCACTCGAAAAAACCAATTCCGCCAGTCTTTAATGCAGACGTTGTAGCAGTTTTTGGATTGATAAAAGTAGCTACCCGACCAATATGTTTTCCTTGGTCATCGCTCAATATCCAGCGAATGGCGGTAGCTCCTTCAACAAATAATTTATTCGTTTTAGGATCGAAAAGTTTTTCAATATCCTGTTTGATATAAGGAATCCAATGGGGATCATTCTTGTAAATCTCTCTCGGCAGTTGATGAAATTCTTTTATTCTTTCTGCCGAATTTACTTCTATAAGTTTCATGTTTTACAACTTTTAATTTTCGTAATTCTGGATTTGGCATGCTGTCTTTTTAGGTTTTGTTAAAATTTAAAGACAATAGAAATCCAAATTATTGCCCAAAAATAACCTAATCGCCTACATTTGCCATAAAATGCAAAAGAAGGTTGTAATAATTACTGGGGCTTCCTCAGGTATCGGTAAAGCTTGCGCAGAAGTATTCGCCACCAAAGGTTTTACAGTTGTTTTGATAGGACGATCGCTCGATAAACTAATTGCAGTGGAACAAGACTTACTATCAAAAGGAGCTGATGTGCTTGTTATTAAGGCAGATGTTAGTAATGAAGGGGATTGTAAAATGCTTGTCGAGAAAACGATTTTGAAGTACAACCAGATTGATGTTTTAATCAACAATGCTGGTCTCTCGATGCGTGCTTTATTTGCAGATTTAGATTTAAAAGTAATTCGGCAATTAATGGACACCAATTTTTGGGGATCTGTTTTTTGCACTAAACATGCATTGCCCTATTTGCTGAAGCAGAAAGGATCTGTGGTTGCCGTTTCTTCTATTGCTGGTAAAAAAGGATTACCAGGTCGAACAGGTTACTCAGCATCTAAGTTTGCATTAGAAGGATTTATGGAATCATTGCGAACCGAAAATTTAAAAAATGATTTGCACGTACTGGTTGCTTGTCCCGGATTTACAGCAACTGATATTCGTAATACATCATTAACTGCAAACGGAACTAGTCAAGGCGAATCACCACGCGATGAAAATAAAATGATGACTGCTACTGATGTTGCATCGCATATCTTTGATGCAGTACAACATCGTAAACGAGATTTGCTATTAACAGGAAATGGGAAAATAACGGTTTGGCTAAATAAATTTTTTCCTTCATGGATGGATAAAGTTGTATTTAAACACATGGCGAAAGAACCAGGGTCACCTTTCAAATAAAAATAAATTATGAATAAAATGTTTCGTCCTTCCATCTTAGGATTATTAGTAATGTTCGTTGCTTCATGTGTGAAACCTCAGCAATCCATGCAAGCACAAATTTCTGACATGGAAAAAGTGCTTTTTAGCGATGTGTCTAAAATTCCTAATCCTGCAGCCGCTGATTCGATGATTAAAATGTACGTAAGTTACGCTGATCAATTTCAAGATGATACTTTGTCGCCTGAGTATTTATTTAGAGCTGGCGATATTGCAAATGGTATTGGTAAACCGAAAGATGCATTGGGATATTTTGGAAGAGTTCAACGTTATCCAAATTATAAAAAAACACCTACTGCATTATTTTTACAAGGATTTGTTTCAGAAAATTCATTGGCAGATGTTAATGGTGCTCGTAGATATTATTTGAAGTTCTTAGCGCAATATCCGAATCATAAATTAGCAAATGATGTGAAAAATTCATTGGAAAATCTCGGTAAAACACCCGAAGAAATGATTCGGGAGTTTGAAGCAAGATCAAAAAATAATTTGGATTCTGTTCAATTAAAATAGTTTGTTATGTCCAGACAAAAAGCAACACGTAAGGAAAAATTTTCTTCGCAAAGTAGTGCAAAACAAAGCGAAAATAATTTTAAACCAACAACGAATCATATTCAGAAATATTTAGCAGCGATTATTGTGATCGTTAGTTTTATTGTTTATGCAAATACCATGAATCATGGATATGCATTGGATGATTATTCTTCTATCATCGAAAATAAATCTACACAAAAAGGTTTTGATGCTATCGGAGAAATTTTTAAAACGAGTTATCGATATGGTTATATTTTTGTTGCTGATGAATTGTATCGTCCAGTTGCTAAATCTGTTTTGGCGATAGAGTGGGGGATCTCACCAAATAAACCCTCTACCGCTCATTGGATAAATATTCTTTTGTTTATGCTTACTGGTTGGCTGCTTTTTAAAACACTTGTTGATTGGCTCAAAGGAAATTTATTTGTAGCATTTGCTGCGACATTATTTTTCATCACCTTACCAATACATACCGAAGCCGTTGCAAACATTAAAAGTGTTGATGAAATTTTAGGATTTCTTTTTGGATTATTGATGTTGCGATCTATCCATAAATACAATGTTTCGGGAAACACGATGTCACTTTTAAAAGCTGCCTTATGGTTTCTCATTGCAATCTTCTCAAAAGAATCTTCAATAACTTTATTAGCAGTTATTCCTTTAGTGGAATATTTCTTTTCTGATAAACCCCTAAAAAATTCATGGCTCCCAACAGTTGTTTGTTTGGGAGTAGCGTTCATCTTTTTGGCGATTCGTTCAAAAGTATTAGGACCAGTTGGTATCTCATTGCATCCTTCTATTACAGATAATATGTTGATGGCAGCTCCCAATCTTTTAACTCGAACGACGACTGCCATTTATTTACTCGGGCTGTATCTTAAAACAATCATTGCACCAACAGTATTAACTTTCGATAATTCATTTCCACAACTACCAATAATCGGAATTGTGGATTGGCAGTTTATTGTTTCAGGAATAGTATTATTATCAATGTTATTTATTGCAATTAATGGATGGAAAAAGAAAGAAATATATTCATTCGCCATATTCTATTTCTTCATTACAATATCGGTGTCATCAAATTTATTTGTGATTATTGGAACACATTATGGAGAACGATTAATGTACACACCGAGCTTCGGAATATGTTTATTGCTAGCTGTAATTTTGCAAAGATTTCTTTCAAAAAAGTCAGAAGAACAAAAACCAAATTTCCTTAAAGATAATAAATTGTCATTAATTGTTATGATAACCATATCCTTCCTATATGGAGGACTCACAATAGCTAGAAATCCAATTTGGGAAAACAATGGAACACTTTATTCTTCTGGATTAATTTCTTCGCCAAATAGTACACGTGTTCAATATTACATGGGAAATCATCTGATTAAAGAAGATCAGCTTGCTGGCAAATCTCCTCAACAACAAGATAGTATTTTAAATGCAGGTATTGGTTACTTGAAAGTAGCAGTGAAACTTACTCCATCATTTACTGATGCATGGAATCAAATGGGAATTGCTTATGCTCGATTAAAAAATCCGCAAGAGGCGATTAAATGTTATAAAGAAGGATTGAAGTACAATAAGAATGATCCAACAGTTCATAATAATTTAGGAACTGTTTACTTTACTGCTGGAAAATTTAATGAAGCCTTAGCTGAATTTCAAGAAGCAGTTCGTTTGAATCCACGTTATTCAGAAGCATGGACTAACATTGGAAGTTGTTATGGATCAGGACAACAATTTGATAATGCAATAGCAAATTTTGAAAAGGCCATTGCCGCTGATCCTAATAATGCGATGGCGAATTATTATCTAGGAATCACGTGGAGAAGTAAGGGCAATGAAACTCTTGCACAAAATTATTTAAATCGAGCATATTCAATAAATCCATCGTTAAGAAAATAGCAATCAATTATAATTCTTTCAATAAAATTTGTTCTAACTCTTCTGGTGATAAATTAGATTGAATTTTTCCATCTACAGCAACTGAAATTATCCCTGTCTCTTCTGAAACTATTACTGAAATAGCATCACTTTGTTCTGTTATTCCTAATGCTGCTCGATGGCGCATACCGTAGTGGGCAGGTAGATCTGTATTCTCTGTAATTGGTAAAACGCATCTAGCTGCTTTTATTTTATTATTCTCAATAATAACTGCACCATCATGCAATGGACTATTTTTAAAAAAGATACTTTCAAGTAAACGCTTTGAAACATCAGCATCCATTAAGTCACCAGTACTTTCATAAAATTTAAGATCTGTGGTTCTTGATATAACTATGATAGCACCAACTTTATTTTTCGCCATTCCAGCGCAAGCTTTAACGATTGGGTCTAAGTTAGGTGGTGCAACTCTTTGCACTTGCCAATTCCATGGCAGTAATTTTCGTGTGAAACTATCTTTTCCAGTGAAGCTATTGCTTCCTACTAACAATAAAAATCTTCGCACTTCTTGTTGAAATACAATTATTAATGCAAGTACACCCACACTCATAAATTGCCCAAGTAATGCTCCTAGCAATTGCATGTCAAGAATTTTAACAAAGAGCCACCATAATAAGTATATTGCTAGGATGCCGATGAAAATATTCATAGCGGTACCTCCTTTTAAAAGTTGATACACTTTGTAAAGCAAGAATCCAACTATCAGGATATCTAAAATATCGAGAAGTCGAACGCTGAGAAATCCGATGTGAAAGAGTTCCATTTGGCGAAATTAGTAATTCTTTTTAGATGAAGAACAGTGAATGTTTTAACTTTCCTTCAAATAAATTCGGCTTAAAGAATCATTTCCAATTTCACCATTATCGATGAGCCACCTTAAAACTGCAATCACTTTTTCAGATTTATATCCCTTTATTTTTTCTGCAATGTGTTGAGCTAATGCTGGTCCATTTTTCAAGATAAGTTGAATCTCATTACGAAGTTCTTCCATTTCCAAATCATTTAATTCGAGTTTATTTCGTTCTCTGCAATAATCACAAGTACCACAACGATGTAAATTACCTTCTCCAAAATAGGCAAGCAACATCATACTTCGGCAATGATATTTATCGCTAATAAATTGCTTAAAGGCATTTGCTCTTATTGTAAATCGTTGCTTGCGATCTTCTAAATTTTCTCTACTAATACGAAGTAATTTAGCATCAACTCGAGCTTCATTAAACGTTAACTGTGGCATCTCTGTAGAAGGAATATAACTTACAACTTCCAATTTGTTTAGTGATGCTAATTCGATTTTCAGCAATTTCAAATCAATGCCAGCTCTTTTGGCTAATTCGGTTTCACTAAATCGAACATAATTATCAAATAGTCCTGCATAACTTCTTAAAATGGTTTTTATCAGATGATCATAATTGGTATGCTTAACTTGAAACTCGTACAGTTCAATGTTTTTTACAGGAATATGTATTCGTGAAGGAAGATAAATTGAATCAGAAAGAGTGAGATGATTTTCTAGCTCTAAAACTTTTAAACAATTATACGTTCTAACAGGATCAAATCGATATTGATCACAAAATGAAATTAAATCAAATTCTAGTGTTAAACCTAATCCTGAATTTACAGGAATCTGAAAATAATTCCCAAGTGCTTGATAAACTTTGCGTATCTCATCAATATCAGGAAAATTTACTGACATCCTTCTCTCTAAATCAAGTATGTCTGACTGATTGTATAATACAACTGCATAGGATAATTTTTCATCACGACCACCTCTTCCGGCTTCTTGATAATAGCTTTCTAAATCATCAGGAAGATCAAGATGAATTACAGATCGAACATCTGGTTTGTCGATTCCCATTCCAAATGCATTTGTAGAAACAATAATCCGAGAATCATTCTTCATCCATTTACTTTGTTTTTCAGTTCGCGTTTGTTGTGGTAATCCAGCATGATAAAAATCTGCACGAATACCATTTTTAATCAGCTGGTTGGCGATATCTTGCGTCTTGCGTCTATTACGCACATATATAATTCCGCAGCCAGGAACCGAATTTAAAATTCGCAGTACACTTTCCATTTTTTTATCTTCATGCCGAACGATGTATGATAAATTAGGTCGCGCAAAACTTTTTGTAAATATTTTGTGATTTTTAAAATTCAATTGTTTGCAGATATCCTCTCTTACTTCTGGAGTAGCAGAAGCTGTTAAAGCGATTACAGGAACTGCTGGAAACCATTCCCTAATTTTTGCAATTTGACGATACGGTGGACGAAAATCATAACCCCATTGTGAAATACAATGTGCTTCATCAACAGCTATCAAATTTATTTTCATCTGCGTTAAGCGCTCCTGAAAAAGTTCACTTTCTAATCGTTCTGGAGAAACATACAAAAATTTATAACCTCCATAAATACAATTATCAAGTGCAATATCCACTTCACTTCGTTTCATTCCTGATACTATTGCTACAGCTCTAATTCCTTTGTTAAGAAGGTTTTCTTCTTGATCTTTCATCAATGCAATGAGAGGCGAAATAACCAAACAAATTCCATCATTCACCATTGCGGGTACTTGAAAACAAATTGATTTGCCACCACCAGTAGGCAATAATGCAAGCGTATCATTCTTCTCCATAATGGAATGAATAATTTCTTCTTGCATGGGACGAAATTGCTTGTAGCCCCAATATTGTGCAAGTACTTGATGGATTATACTCATTAACGTAAAAGTAAATATTTAGTTTTAACTATGATGCAAACAAAAATGACATCAGTAATAATGAAAATTATATAAAATCTGTACTGATAAAAGATCCCATTAACTTAAGATCTTTTATCAATACAATTTAATTTATCTAAAATGAAACGGAGATTCGATCAGGATCAATTTCTGCAGGTCGAACTGTCATAACTGGTACTTTCGAATTGTTGATGACTTTAGAAGCATAATTTCCCATTAATAATCCGGTAAATGAGGCATCTTGTTCAGTCATAATAATAACTAAATCAGCTTCGGTTTCATCAATAACTTTAAGGGTCATTTTTGCACGATCATCACCTTGAATGTACTTTGTTTCACAAACTATATTATGTTCATTTAAAAAGTCCTCAACTTGTTCTACCTTAATTTTAAATTTACGTTGATAATCCTCATTTCCTGATTGCATGATGCCGGTTACAATAACGTGCGAGTTGTAATGTTTTGCAATTTCCATTGCAAAAGGAACCTTCTGACGTGACTCAGCTGAATCATCTATTGGCAAAACTATTTTCGAAAATCCTATTTTCTTTGCATGAGACTGAACAGAAATTACGGGACAAGGAGATTCTTGTACTACTCGAGTTGTATTGCTTCCAATAATGTAACTGTTGCCACCAGATCCATGTGTACCCATTATAACTAAATCAATATGTGATTGTTTAGCAGTTTGCGCAATTTTTTTGTGGATATTACCAACTTCAGTAATGATACTTACTTCAATTCCATTATCAATATGGAGTTGATGTGCTAGTTCTTTAAGTTTATCATTCGATGCTGATTCAACTTTTTTCTCGAATCCTGAAAATGCATGGCTAATTGCACTTGGCAGAGTGAGCGTTTCTACAATATGTAGAAGTACTATTTCAGCCTTAAGTAACTTCGCCATAAATACTGCGTGTTCTAGGCTTAACTCTGCAGTTTCTGAAAAATCGAAAGGAATCAGAATCTTCTTAATGTGGAAGGTCTTTTGCATAACTGATGTTTTTTAAGGTCAGGTGATTTAGATTACAAACTCTAAGGTATCTTTTCTGTGTATTGGGCGGATACTACAAACAGGAATATTGGAGTTATTTATGATTTGTTGCGATTCATTACCTATAAAATGAAGTGTCCAATCTAATTCTTGTTGGGTCATGATGATGATTAAGTCAGCTTTAACTTTTTCGGCATATTTTAATACACCCTCTGAAATGTCTTTGCTATCAACAAACTCACCGGTGCAATTTATTTCATGTGAACTTATAAAATCAATCACTTGCTCCATCTGTCTTTCTAATTTATTTATTAAAAATTCATCAGTGGTATCTGTAACAGTCATTACCTTCACGGTGGACTTAAAAAATTGTGCTATTTCGATGCACTTATTAACTTTTTCTTTGGTCTCTTTCGACAAGTCAAGTGGAAAAACAATGGTATTACAACCAGCTCTATGATCCTTTCCTTTTATGGAGATCACTGGGCAATGAGCATCTTTGATTACTCTTTCGGCATTGGATCCAATAAATTTCTTGCGTAATGTGGTTGGTCCAGAAGTACTCATCACAATAAATGTAGCGTTAAATTCCTCGGCTACTGCTACAATTTGTTCATAAATCTTTCCTTTTTCGATTCGGGTATTAATTATAAGCCCTGAATTGATTGTTGCTTCTTTTGCTAATTCATCCAAATTTGTTTGAATCCCTACTCTTAAAAGTTCTTCTTGCTTCTCTTTGTCAGTAAAAAGGTGAGTCATTGAGGTAAATAGATCCTCGTCGATTACATGCACCAATGTAATGATAGAGCCAGTAAATCGAGCTAAATTATAAGATTGTGTAAGGGCAATTTTCGATTGTTCACTGAAGTCGGTTGGGACAATTATATGATGCTTTGCTGGATTCATTGTTTTGTATTACTTATTTTTTTTTCTTTGGTAAAAATATTTCATTTAAAGATATGACTCATATACCTGAATCCGAATTAATCTTAAATAAAGATGGGAGTGTTTATCATCTCAATCTTTTACCTGAAGAAATTAGTGATATTATCATTAATGTTGGTGATCCTGATAGAGTACAAATGGTTAGTAATTATTTCGATACCATTGAAGTACGAAAGCAAAAACGTGAGTTTGTTACTCATACTGGAGTTTACAAAGGTAGGCGTATTACTGTTCTTTCAACGGGCATTGGAACGGATAATATCGATATTGTTTATAACGAATTAGATGCTCTCGTAAATATCGACCTCAAAACTCGCACAATAAAAGAACAATTGACAGCTCTAAACCTAATAAGAATTGGTACTTCAGGCTCTCTTCAAGTAGAAATTCCAGTCGATTCTTTTGTATGCTCTTCCTTTGGTTTAGGGCTTGATGGCTTATTAAACTTTTATCATTTAAAGAACGATAATGAGGAGAAAGATATTATTCAATCTTTCATAAATCATTTCCCCAACCAAGGAATTTTCCCCCAGTCTTATCTTGCAAGAGCTTCTGATAAACTTTTAACATTGCTTTCACCAGATATGCACAAAGGGATTACTGCATCTTGTTCTGGATTTTATGCTCCACAAATGCGTCAATTGAGATTACAACCATCACGAATGGATTTGATAGATAAATTATGTGGATTTAGATTCAATGAACTTCGTATAACAAATTTTGAAATGGAAACGGGTGCTATGTATGGTTTAGCAAAATTATTAGGACATCATTGTTGTGCAGTAAATGTGATTGTGGCAAATCGTATTGCACAACAATATTCTACCAAAGCAGAAGAATCGATGCATAAACTTATTCAAATGACATTAGATCGCTTGTCAACTTTGTAAGGTTTTTTAATAATAGTATAGTAATTGTCAATAGATGGTTGCCTTTTTCGGCAGCCATCTATTGTTTTTAAGAGTTAAATTTTAATGTGATATTTTTTTGAATCGATAAAAAGTGTTTGCAAGAAATGCAAGCATTTTAAAGAAACTTTTTTTCAATTTGGTATGCTTTATGAAAATACCAATTCCAAAATAAGTTTAAAAATGAAAACGAAATTCATTATTTGGAAGCATTTAAATTTAATTCTTACGTTGAGTGTTTTTAGTACTAATTTGTTTGCAACAACCTATTATAGTAAAACATCAGGTACAAATTGGAATAATCCAAATGGCTGGTCGACGACTGGTTATGGTCAATCAACAAATGCAGGCACTTATCCTAAATCAACTGATATTGCAAACATTGGCGATGGTTACACGATGTATATTAATGCAACTTTATCAGTCGGTACCATTAATATCGGGCAAGGTTCTTCTGGAATAGTTGAATTTGCTGAAGGTGCTAATTATACATTTTCAATATTAAATTCACTTACTATAAATAGTGGTGCTAAGTTTTGGTATAATGGAAATAGTAGTAGAACACATACGCTAAATATTGGA
>JANXSD010000034.1 GCA_025352785.1 Bacteroidota bacterium | reverse complement strand
GGTATATTAAAATTCCTTCACGCGCTCACGGCGTGGCAACATTTTACCAATGGTAATCCTTTCGTATGGCTCATGGCCGCGCGGCCTCGCATCATCAACGAACGCTGAACCTGGCATTGAAGAAACTTTGGTTCTAAAAGCTTTTTTCATGAAAGCATTTTTTAGATTGTATCGATGCCAGCTTAGGCGTCTTATGATGTTGCTGTTAGGTTTTTGGTGTCAATTTATAGTTTGTAAAATGGACACTAAAAACTAATTCAGAATCCGTGAACTAAATCCTGTTAATCATAGTAATCATTTTAATCCAGCGTGCCATGAAGACTTGTTCTTCATGGTTCAGACAATTTGAAATTTTTCAATGTCAACAATTTATACAATGTGAGTGTGGCGGTGGTCAAGCGTAGGAGCGAACCGACAATTGTTTTTAGGGTTTAGTGAAGTGGCACAAAGACAAAAATAGATGGTGGAGGCATGATTTCATGGGAAAGGTTAGGATGGAATTTTACTGAAGGAGGTGTTAGCATAGTTTTTTACCTATTTTTGCGATCAAATAACCTCATGTTGAGTGAATTGGACAATTTTTGCATCATGATGCCGTTGGGGTCGAACTATTTTGGGAGATTTGCGTACTATTAGTTGCATTAATTTAGAAAAAAGATGAGAATTATTAGGGGTGCGGCATTGTAAAGAACATAAGAATTAGCAAATAAATAATTTAAGCATATTATCTCTTTCCGAATGGAAAAAAAATTGATTGGCGGCAACAACCTTATCGACCAAAAGGACTTAAAAAAAGCTTTTACCACTATTGGGAAAAACTGGATGTGGTTCACTTTGTTCCTAACTGTTTGTATAGGATTATCGACACTTTATCTTTATAAAGCGACGAATTATTATGGTGCAGCAACGCAGATTCTTGTGAAGCCACCGAAGGATCCTTTTAAGGATGCATTGAGTGAATCATTGACAAATAACAATCCTAAAAAGGAAGATGTTGCCAACGAAATGATGATTCTTAAATCGACAAAGTTGGTGGAGGAAACAGTTTCAAAACTCAATTTTGACATTTCTTATTACATAGAAGGCAAACTTAAAACTGGTGAAGTTTATCGCAATACGCCTTTTACTGTTGAAGGAAAGATTTCGGATGAAACGTTATATGATGCTCCATTTGTTTTACATATCATCAATAAGGATCGGTTTAAAGTGGAGGTACATACCGACAAATATAATTTTGTTCGTGAAGCACGCTTTGGCGACCCTGTTGTTTCAGGTAAATTTTCATTCATCGTGAATAGCGATTCTGCGGTGATAAAAGAGAACCTAAAAATTAATGAGATTAGCTATGTTTTTAAATTTAAAGACCATGCAAAATTAGTGAAGTGCTATCAAGAAGCATTGATCGTTGATAAAGATTTGAATGCCTCTGTAATGCAATTATCAATTGAAGATGAAGTGCCCGAAAAAGCAATTGATTTTTTAAATACATTGACTAATATTTACATTGAAAATAGTGTTTCAGTTAATAAAAAAGTAAACGAGAACACTCTTGAATTTATTGAAGGACAGCTACGAGAAGTAGAAGGTCAACTGAATTCGGTAGAAGGAAATCTTGAACAATTTCAACGGGAGAAAACTACTTTAAATTTAGGTCAGGAGCAGAGTGTGTTATTTCAACGTGTTGTAGATTTTGATTCGGAAAAAGCACGATTGAATATTCAGCTGAAGTCGATAGATTTGATGTACGAATATCTCACAGGAAGTGGTTCTGACATGTCGCTTTCCCCTACCCTACTTGTTGAACAAAATGATCCATCATTATCTACTTCTTTCAATGAATTGTTTGCATTGCAACAGAAGCGTAGTAACTTGATGTTTAGTAATACGGCGAATAGTCCGTTGGTGAAAGAAGTAGATTCTCAAATCTCCATACTTAAACAAAATATTTTAGGGATCATATTGAATGTTCGAAAATCTTTAGTGAGTAAAATTAATAGTTTGAGCAGTCAAGTTGGAGAATATCAAAGTACCATTCGAGAGATGCCTACCACACAAAGAGGATTGGTAAACATCAATAGGAATGTAGAAATTTATTCGAAGATATATGAATTTTTACTGCAGACGAGAGCGCAAACCATTATTTCGAAAGCTGCGATTGTTGCTGATAGAGTTGTGTTAGAGCCTGCCTATTCTACTGGTTTAATTCGTCCGATAAAATTGAAAATTATTTTAGCGGGAATTGGTATTGCTTTAGCATTATCGTTTTTAGTAATCTTTATGAAAGGTGTATTTTATAATTATATCCAAACGAAAGATGACTTGAAAGAAATAACAAGCTTACCAATCAGCGGAGTAATCGGTAAAAGTAAAGATGCATTGAATGAATATTTAATTGTAGATAAATACCCGCAATCACAAACGGCAGAAGCATTTCGTGTAATACGAACGAATCTATCATACTTCGCCCCGAAAGTTTCAAGCAAAGTAATTGTAGTGACTTCATCAGTAGCGAATGAAGGCAAGACATTTTGTGCTGTTAACATCGCAACGATCTTTGCGAAAGCAAAAAAGAAAGTAGTATTACTCGACTTAGATTTACACAAGCCAAAACAAGCCAATGCATTTAATTTACAAAATGATATTGGTATCACTTCTTACATTGTTGGTCAGGCGAAATTAAATCAGATAGTAAAGGATACGAGCATTGCAAATTTACAGGTGATCCTAACGGGACCGAGAACGCCGAATGCGTCGGAGTTAATATTAGATCCGATGATGGAAACATTGATCAATGAATTAAAACAACATTATGATTACATCATCATTGATACACCACCAGTAGGATTACTATCGGATGCATTAGAGTTTATGAAATTTGCTGATCTTTCATTATATGTTTTGAAGGCAGGATATTCGAAGAAAGACTTTGTAGAGATTGCACATCAGATTGTAGATAAGAATCATGTGAAGAATTTATCTTTCATTTTAAACAGTGTGAACAGTAAAAATATTCCTGCCGGATATGGCGGAGGATATTATGCTTAATCAATAAAGAGAATGTCGCCGGAACATATACAAGATGATTATGAAGGGTCAGGAGGAAGTACACTCCGGAAAGCAATATCCAGTTTAAATGGTCAACTGAATTCTGGTCATCGCAGGAAAATGCTTGCGTTGATGATTATGATTTTCATATCTGCTATACTTGATGTATTTGGATTAGCCGCTATCTTACCATTGATACAAATTGCAACGAATATTGGTCCGAATAATCATCGCAATAAATATTTACAATACGTATTTGATTTTTTTCATTTTCAGAACGATAAATCATTTTTATTATTTCTGATATTATCAGTATTTGTATTCTTCGTTATCAAAACGGTATTTGGTTTTTTTGTAAACTATTTACAGACTCGATTTTCGGGTGTTATTGCGAATCATATTACACGCCGACAGTTTAATAAATATTTCAATTTAGATTTCCATTCATTCACCACCTTAAAAAGTAGTTCGATAACGCAACATATATTTAACACCCCATTGTCGTATACCAACTGGGTAGTTTTACCTCTCATCATGCTTGCATCAGAATTATTAATTGTCCTTTTAATTGTTGGTGGTATTGCAGCTTATGACATTAAATTATTTATGTTTATTGCTGTGATTGTTGGTCCGTGTACGTGGTTAATATATTATGTTTTAAAAAATCGTTCATCACGAGTTGGCGCTGAGATGAATAAAATTTATCCATTATCATTAGGTACCTTAACACAAACTATTGGTGGATATATTGATATTAAATTAGCTGATAAGGAGATTCATTACCGCGATAAATTTTTGAAGTTTCAACGTCGTTATCAGAACTTAGAGATGACCTCTTATTTGTACAATTTGGTTCCGATGCGCGCGAATGAATTGGTTGCGTTATCGGGAGTAGTATTAATATTTGTGTATGCTATTTTCTTGACGGATAATAGTTCGAAAGCAATTGTGATGGTAAGTTTATTTGCTGCCGCAGCATATCGTTTGATGCCGTCGTTAAATCGTATTGTTAGTTCGATGGTTTATCTACGTCGCAATATGAGTTCGATGGCAATATTGGAAATGTATAGTGACTTGGTGTACGATCGTAAGGATGAAGGTCCGGGCGAACCCGTATCTTTTAAAAATACGATAGTATTGAAAAATTTATGTTTTCATTTTCCTGAGAAGAAACATAATGTTTTGCAAGATATCAATATTGAGATCCGCAAAGGAGAAAAGATTGGCATCATTGGTTCATCAGGTTCAGGAAAAACAACATTGATGAATGTGCTTTTGCGTTTTTATGAAGAACAAAAAGGAAATATCTTAATTGATGGATCTCCTTTAAGAGTGGAACAACGTCGTGAATGGAGAAGTATGATTGGATATGTGAAGCAAGATATTTATTTGATGGACGCTACGATACAAGAGAACATCACTTTTGGAGACGAAGTTGTCGATAAAGAGCGATTAAATCTTGCTGTTAGCCAGGCGTCCTTAGGATCATTAATTGCATCATTACCTGACGGATTAAATACAACGATTGGAGAAAGAGGATCACGATTATCTGGAGGTCAACGGCAACGGATAAGTATTGCACGATCACTTTATCGCAATGCAGAAATATTAATTTTTGACGAAGCTACCTCTGCATTAGATAATCAAACGGAGCAAGAAGTGAGTGAGTCGATTGATTCCTTATCGGATGTACATAAAACAATTTTCATCATCGCACATCGTATTACAACGCTAAGAAATTGTGATCGAATTTATGAGTTAAAAGATGGAAAAGTGGATGGTATTTATTCCTATAGCGAGTTGGTAGAGAAAGTTCTTTAATGTTTGAAAATATGCCAGCGTGTTCAACCGATCACTTTCGAGTATGCCTATAGCGCTGCAAGCAATAAAAATGAGAACAAAATTATTTGCTGTAGGGTATAAATATATTGTTAATTGATTCCTGAGATAAAAATAGATTAAGATTATAATTTTCACTTAAAAAAATATTAAAAAATGAACAATCGCATTTTGATTGTAGTTGGGACGAGACCTAATTTTATTAAGATTACACGTTTCAAAAAAGTGAATGAAGCGATGGGGAATCCATTTGAGATTCGCATTGTGCATACTGGTCAACATTATGACGATAAGATGGCCGCAGTATTTTTTGAGCAATTTGAACTAGAGCCCGACTTCTTTTTAAATATCCCACAAGGAACGCCAAGCAACCAGATGGCGGAAATTATGCTCCGTTTAGAAAAGGTGATATTAGATTTCAAGCCCAATTTAGTAATGGCTGTTGGGGATGTCAATTCTACTTTTGCTGCTGCATTTACTGCGCATAAATCAGGGGTAAAAGTTGCTCATATTGAAAGTGGATTACGTAGTTTGGATAGAGGGATGCCGGAGGAGATTAATCGATTACTTACCGATGAGATTAGTGATTATTTTTTCATCACCGAACAAAATGGAATGGACAATCTGCTTAAAGAAGGCAAGAAAAAAGAGCAGATGTTTTTTGTAGGGAATACGATGATCGACACATTGGTTGGTTTTGATGAAAAAATTAATGAGAGCAAGGTTTTGGATCACTATAATTTGACATCACAGGGTTATGTATTGATGACCATGCATCGTCCAGCAACTGTTGACTTTGAAGATGGGTTAAGCAAGCTTATCGACATAATAGATTATATAACAATAAATTACGACTTAGTATTTCCGATACACCCACGAACATTAGGGAAACTCACGCACTTTGGATTGATGGATCGTGTGAAGGCTAATAAGCGGTTGATTCTTACTGATCCACTTGATTATTTCGCCTTTCAGAAGCTTACGGCCGACTGCAGATTTGTGATTACCGATAGTGGCGGGATTCAGGAAGAAACTACGTTTCGACGTGTGCCCTGTTTAACGTTACGTCCGAATACAGAGCGACCATCAACGGTTTCAATAGGGACGAATGAGTTGGTACCCTTTGATATTGAGAAAGTTCAGGTGAAGATTGATGAAATTATAGAGGGGAAATATAAAAAAGGTGCAGTTCCACCACTCTGGGATGGGCATGCTACAGAGAGGATATTAGAGACCTGTACGAAACTATTATTAGATGTTGTTAAAGTTGGTTAAGCGATCTATTCGTTAAGCGATGATCTTTGAAACGATGGTCATTCTTGTTTATTCGTAAGAGCCAGATTTGAATATTAATGAAAGAAAGAAATCCTCTGGCATATCTTTTAAAGCCTGGGGATTATTAGAAATTAATCGAAGCAAAAAAAGCAACAACCATTATAAATAGGGATCCACGGTACTGATTGGAATGACTTATTGGTCTATATTGTTCGTTAAAAGTATATTTTGCAATAAAAAAGATAGCGCAATTTAATAAATTAGCGGAATCAAAGGAGGAGAACAAATCTGGAAAAGATAATTTACACTCTATAGAAACTTAATAAAAGTTATTACGTAAATCAACCTCTAATAACACCTAGTCAATCTAGTAAAAGTGAACGATTCCCTTAGTGTTGTTTGCATCATTTATGAAAAAGCAGTTACTCATCACTTTTGATTATGAACTTTTTCTTGGCCCGAAAAGCGGACAGGCAAATGCGTGTTTATTAGAGCCTACGAATTCGTTATTAAATATACTTCGTCCTTATGGAGTGAAGGCTATATTTTTTGTTGACACCACTTACTTATATACGTTAGAAAAATATTCGAAGCAATATGAAAATTGCCAAAGAGATTTACATGTAGTAACCGATCAAATACAAAATATTATTCGAGAAGGTCATTATGTTTTTCCTCATTTACATCCACATTGGTTAGATGCGCAATACCTTCCTGAGGAGCATGAATTTGTATTAAAAGATGTTAAGAGATATCGTTTTCATAATATTGATCAGCAGGATCGCGATTTATTATTTCGTGAATCATTAAGAATATTATCAAGCATTATACATCCTGTTTCACCTGAGTATAAAATCAATGGATACCGTGCAGGAGGTTGGTCGATACAACCTTTTGAAGACATTAAACCTTACTTCAAAGCTAATGGTATTGAATATGATTTCAGTGTGATGCGTGGTGCGTATCAATTTTCGAATGCGCAATATTTTGACTTTTCTGATACTCCTAACAAACCTGTTTATGCATTTAGTGATGACATCACAAAGGAAGAAGCGAAAGGTGAATTCATACAAATTAGCAGTTCGGTTATTAAGTTGAAGCCATACGTTAAGATGGCCGACAGAATTGTTAGTAAAGTATTATTCAAATTTGCGAAAGACCATACCTACGGGAAAGGAGTTGGACAACAATCAAAAATGTTGAAAGATCTTAGTCCACGATCATTGAAAGGACATCCATCGAAAGATAGAAGTCATGAGCCGGTATCGGTTGAATTATTAAGTGTGGTAAAATTGCAGAGTTATTTAAATTTTTTCCGTGAGCAGCACTACATGCACTTTGTATCACATCCAAAAATGTTGAGTAATCATAATCTTGCCATTTTAGATCAATTTCTAGAGATGGTTTTTCATGATTATTCTATTGAAACGGATTTCGTAAAAATCGTTCAGTTATATAAAAAGGATTTATCCTGATGTCAGCTAATTAACTGAAAAAAAAGGAATCTCTTTCATGATAAACATATCTGTAATAATACCTAGTTACAACGTTGAAGCCTATATAGAAGATGGCTTATGTTCGGTATTAGAACAAACTCAAGCACCGCTAGAGATTATTTGTGTTGATGATTGCTCCACCGATAATACGGTAAATATTATTCGAAAATTTCAGGCTGAATATCCAAATCGCATTCACTTAATTATTAACGAAAAAAATATGGGAGCTACCTATACTCGTAACCGAGGATTGGCAGTTTCGAGAGGTGAATACGTACAGTTTTTAGATGCGGACGACGTATTGTTACAAAACAAATTAGAATATCAGTCGCAAAAAATTATAGAAGGAAATAATAATCCTGATATTTTTGTTGGTAGTTGCAAAAAGATTTTGTTAGATAAATCAGTACGTTATTTAATTTTCGAAGAGAGAGATCCATGGTGTGCATTAATTGATTCGAAGCTTGGCGTGACGTCAGCTAATTTATTTAAGCGCGAAAAATTAATTGAAATCAAAGGGTGGGCGGACGGATTGCAGAGCAGTCAGGAATATGAATTGATGTTTCGTTTGTTACA
Organism: Bacteroidota bacterium; assembly: GCA_025352785.1. Taxonomy (GTDB): domain Bacteria; phylum Bacteroidota; class Bacteroidia; order AKYH767-A; family OLB10; genus JANXSD01. The sequence continues at coordinate 10,582 of JANXSD010000034.1, read as the reverse complement.
AAATAATGCACGCATTCAATTTGATCAAACTATTTTAAATATAAATCGGGAACGAGCATTTGGCTCTATCACCAAAACGAATCCAGGTGAAATGTGGAAACGTTATATTGCTTTAAGAATAAAAATTTATCTTTATCTTCTTGACAAGAATTCATTAACCTTAGAGCGAAAACAAACATCTGTTAATATTATTTTTGATGCTATTCGTTTTCTTTATGAATACGATCCAAAAACAGCCATTGAATTTCATCAGAAGTATATAGTAAGAATTGGTAAGCCTAGTGTTACCTTATCTTCCTCGGGAAGATACTTAACATTATACAAATTATTTGGATTTAAATGCGCTCAAGTTCTTGCACGGTTATCCAAAAAGGAATTGCTTTTTAATTAATTTTTTTTGATTTTATTGTGTACTTTATGAAAAAAATGATTTACCTTACTTACGCAGAACCTCCTTCAGGAGTATTTTCTAGTCAGGTGATTGACGTAATTCACTTTATAAATAAAGAATTAAAAAGTGATATTCAACTTGTTTCTTTTATTTCATTACACGATTTTAAAAAACACAAAATATTTATTCGCCAACAATTTCCAAGTGCGCTCATTTTACCCATGCTACCAAAAGCGACATATTGGAGATTTAATGTGCTTTTATTGTGGTTCATCTGCTTTTTTGTTCGTCCGAGTGCTATCATCGCTCGCAATGTTATTGCTGCGAATATGGCTTTAAAAGTTAGAGGGAAGAGTAGCGTTCAGCAAGTGTGTTTTGATGGCAGAGGTGCCATTGCAGCAGAGTGGAAAGAATATGATGTAAAAGTTGTAAAAAGTTGGATTGCAGAAATTGATATACTGGAAAAGAGGGCTGTGATCGATAGTGATTTTCGTATTGCTGTTTCCGAAAAACTTGTTGAATATTGGAATGAAGTTTATTCATATAGTGAAAAAGCGCATGTGGTAATTCCATGCACGTTAAACAGTAATTTCAAAGTAAAACCCATAACAACAGAGGACATTGAAGAGAGTAGAGCAAAATTTGGATTTCAAGAAAATGATATAGTACTTGCTTATTCAGGATCAACTGCTGGATGGCAATCTTTTTCGATCTTATATCCATACCTTTCTCATTATTTAAATTTAGGTTCGTACTATAAAGTAATTTTCCTTGCTCCTGAAGAGGAGAATATCACTAAATTGGAGCAAGAATTCCCTGGACAAGTGATTCGAAAATGGGTATCGCATTCGGAAGTGCCGAGTGTTTTAATGGCTTGTGATATTGGTATTTTGATACGGGAACAAAGTATTACGAATAAAGTAGCGTCACCAACAAAATTTGCTGAGTATCTTTCAGCGGGATTACCAGTAATTATTACGGAGAACTTGGGAGATTATTCTTTCTTTGTAGCCAAGCATCATTGCGGCTATGTAGTAACGGGGAGTGAATTTCCTTTACTTGCAACTAGCAATGTTGAACTCCGTACTAAAATGGTTGCATTAGTACAACACTATTGTACGAAGGGAGCCTATTTGAATCAGTATCGGAAACTATTAGAGAAGTTATCAGGTTAATAATTGAAAAAAAACTTTTATGAAAACGTTAGTAACGGGGGGCGCAGGATTTATTGGAAGTGCAGTAATTGACAAGCTGCAAAGAGAAGGTCATGAAATTTTTGTGATTGACAATTTATCATTTGGCAAAAGAAAATTCATTACCGTTAATGATGATCATTTTTTTCTTGCTGACATTTTGGATCGCAAAGAGATGGATCGTATCTTCAAATTGATCCAACCCGAAATAGTGATTCATTTAGCGGCGGTTCACTTTATTCCGTATTGCAACGAGCATCCTTATGAGTCGAGCAATATTAATATCAATGGAACAATAAACATTTTAGAGAGCTGTCGTAATTATAACGTTAAGAAGGTTTTCTTTGCATCAACGGCGGCAGTATATCCGATATATGATGATGCAGTAAGTGAGCAACATGATGTAGCTCCTTTGGATATTTATGGATTGAGTAAATTAACGGGAGAGCATTTGTGTAACGAGTTTCATTTGATGACAGGAACTCCGATAATCATTTGTCGTTTCTTCAATGCCTTTGGACCTAATGAAACGAATGCACATTTGATTCCAGAAATACAGCAACAAGTTAATGATGGATTACGCACTATAAAGCTTGGCAATCTAACGCCGAAGCGTGATTTCATACATACTTCAGACATGGCAAATGCTGTTCATGTATTGCTAAACAAAATAAATAGTGGGACTGATACTTTCAATTTAGGTCGTGGTATTGAATATTCTGTTACTGATATCGTTGATTCATTTTCGCGCGAGATAGGAGAAGAAATAGCTATTGAAGTAGAGCCTTCCCGTGTTCGTAAGGTAGAACGCATGCATCTGCTTGCAGATGTGAGCAAATTAAAAGCGTTAGGGTGGTCGCCACTCATTGGAATAGATGAAGGAATACGCACTTTAGTCAATAAAAAATAAGTTGAAACGTCAACATGTTGTTTTCTGTACAGATGGAATTTATCCTCATGCAATTGGCGGGATGCAACGTCATTCGGCTTTATTGCTTGAAGAATTGTCGCGCATCAATGCGCTTGACATCACCGTCATTCATCCGCATAAAGAAAAAGTATTTGACATTAGTTTAGGAATTAATGAGATTCCATTAAACTTTAATTCGGGGAAAAATTATTTAAAAAGTTGTTACGACTATTCGAAATTAGTATATCATGAAATTAAGAAATTAAATCCTGATGTTATTTATTCACAAGGCTTTTCTGTATGGTATGGGATACGTAAAATTGGATCGAAAGTGATTGTGAATCCACATGGCTTAGAGCCTTTTCAAACACTTGAATTTATTGATAAACTAAAAACTGCTCCTATGCGATTTTTAGAGAGATATCAATTTAAGTATTCCGCTAAGGTAATTTCATTAGGAGGAAAATTAACAGATATTCTTAACAAAAAAGTTCCATCACCGCGACGTAAGATCGTAATAATCCCCAACGCGGTAAATTTAATTGATCAGCAAAAAAGAAATTTCAATAAAGACAAGTTACAATTATTATTTGTTGGGAGGTTTGCTTTTAACAAAGGAATAAACATACTCATGCAAACTATCAGTGATTTAAACACAGAAGGATATAAAGAGCACTTGCATTTCAATATTGTTGGGAAAGGACCCTTGTATGAAGAGTATATTCATAAATATGATTTTCCAAATGTAACCTTTGTTGGATTTGCTGATGATGCAACATTGGCACAACAATATAGAGACAATGATTTATTTGTATTTCCAACTTTGTTTGAAGGGATGCCCACAGTAGTTTTAGAAGCCATGGTTAATGGAATGCCGATTGTTGTTACTGACACTGGCGCTACTCGCGAATTAGTAGATAGCAGTAATGGCTACGTAGTGGATGTAAATAATGTTCGTGCTTTAAAATGGGCGATTCATTCCTTCTATCAGTTATCAGGCGATCAAAGAATGGAATTATCAAATGCATCTTATAATAAAGTAAGGAACCAGTTTACATGGAAACATGTTGCGCAGAAACATCTTGAATTATTTGAAACGTTCCAAACGGTGTAATGAAAAAGTTCTTTCAAGAAAACGGACAATTTGTTATTCTTCTACTCATTTGGGTGATTAGTGGAATGTATTTTTTGGAAGCGGTATATGTATTGATCCCTGCAGGAATTGCATTGTTAAAATACAAAGAGCGTTATTCAGAAATGATCATTGGGTTCTTTTTAATTTTATTTTTATCCGACAACAGGCATGATGCTTTTGAATTCGCAGCAAAAATTAAAGACATTTATTTAGTGATATTATCCGTTTTTGTATTGTTGGATGCAAAAACCTTCAAAGAACGAAGCAAATTATTTTATCCATTTGTGGCGTTTTTTATTCTTGCATTTGCACTAACGTTTAAGAGTCCGGAGCCGATGTTATCGTTTCAAAAGTGTTTGTCATTTGCAATGATCGTAACATTCATACCCAATTATTTTCTAAGGCAGTTGAATGAAGATGGCGAAAATTTTCTTCGCAATTTAATATGGGTTTGCACCATCATGTGGATCTTAGGATTTATCATGTCGATAGTATTGAACGATTGGGTGTATTTACAAGGACGCTACAATGGTTTATTAGGAAATCCAAATGGTGTAGGTTTACTTGCAACCTTGTTTTTTATATTAGTTATTGTAGCGCAATATCATTATCCAAAAATATTTACACGAAGTGAATTGATACTTGTATTTGGAGCCATGTTACTTTCTGTAATATTGGCAAGTTCTAGAAATGCAATTTTCTCCATTTTAATATTTATGTTTTTTGCACGATCCTATAAAATTTCATATTGGGTAGGATTTTTAATTGTAATTGTAGTTGCTGTTTTATATCAAGTTATCAATGAAAATCTTGCCACTATCATTACCAGTTTAGGTTTAGGATCCTATTTACGTGTAGAACATTTAGATGATGGTTCGGGAAGATTAATAGCCTGGACTTATGGATGGAAAGAGATACAAAATAACTTTTTATTTGGGAGAGGATTTGCTTATGAAGAGATGTATTTCGAAGCCAATAAAAGTTGGTTAAATGATTTGGGTCATCAAGGAGGCGTTCATAACACTTACTTAGCTATTTGGATGAATACAGGAATTGTAGGATTAATTTTATACCTTATAGGTTTCTTCCGCACTTTCTTTAAAGCCGCACGCTTAAATTATCTAGCCATACCCACCATGTTTGCAATTATGTTTTCGATAACATTTGAAGCGTGGTTTCAAGCATCATTAAATCCATTTACGATTATAGCACTGCTAATTATTACGCTGCTGCAATATGAAAAACCAACAACAACAGAAGAAGAAAGCACTCTTCCTCTACTTTGAGTTAGCAGGATATGTTATAGCCTGTTTGGAACGTTTTGCTGCGAAATATGCGGTGGAAGTTTACTTGGTACGTTATCCAGTAAATGCAGTAGCGCCTTTTGAATTTAATTTCAATGAGCATATTCATACGTATGAAAGAAATGATTTTAATGATGAACAATTAGTACATCTTGTTCGTGAAATTAATCCTGATTTTGTTTTTGTAAATGGATGGAGCGATAAAGGATATATAGCGGTTTGTAAAGATTTAAAAAAAAGAGTTCCTGTTGTTTTAACTTTTGATAATCCATGGTTAGGAACGTTGAAGCAAAAGATAGCAACGGTTATTGGTCCACTTTATTTGCATCGATTGTTTACACATTGTTGGGTTCCTGGTGAACCAAATGCAGTATATGCAAGAAAATTAGGATTCAAAAAAAATAAATTATTTACAGGTATGTATGCTGCTGACGTACCCTTATTTAATTCCTATTATCAGCAAAACAAAGAAAATAAAAGAGAACATTTTCCACATCGATTTATCTATATGGGAAGATATACTGCATTAAAAGGATTTAATGATTTGATTGAAGCATTCTCTTCGCTACAAGAGGATGAAGTGAAAGATTGGGAGTTATGGTGTTTAGGAAAAGGGGAACTAGAAAATCTCATTACTGATAAGCAGCGTATTCGCAATTTTGGATTTATACAACCGAAAGAACTTGCATCCTATATCGCACAAACTGGGGTATTCATCTTACCAACTCACTATGAGCATTGGGGCGTTGCAGTACATGAATTTGCTGCTGCTGGATTTCCATTAGTATGTAGTACAACAACGAGTGCGGCAACAACGTTTCTCAATGAAGATGAAAATGGGTATTTCACAAAAGCAAAAAGTGTAGATTCTATTCGGGGAGTTTTAAAAAAAATCATAAGTCAAAGTGATCAACAATTGGTGAATATGGGTGAGCGAAGTGTAGAACTTGCGAATCAAATTACACCTGATACTTGGGCCGATACAGTATGGCAAATTTTAAATAAACAAAAAGATGTGCGGAATTAGCGGAATGTACGGACATCCTCTCCCATCGGATACGAAAGGGATTGTTCAAAAAATGAATGACAGTATTGCTCATCGTGGTCCTGATGATGCAGGAATTTATATGGATGATTATGTTGCACTAGGACATCGTCGTTTGGCAATACTTGATTTAAGTCCAGCAGGACATCAGCCTATGTTTGATGCGTCAGGAAAAATTGCAATTGTTTTTAATGGTGAAATTTATAATTTTTTAGAGATACGTTCACAACTGAGTGAGTATAATTTTAAAACACAAAGTGATACAGAAGTAATTCTTGCTGCCTATTTAAAATGGGGTGTTGAATGTTTAAAGCGATTCAATGGAATGTTTGCTTTTGCATTGTGGAACATAGAAACGAAAGAATTATTTATTGCTCGTGATCGACTTGGCGTAAAGCCGCTTTATTATACTCAGAAAGATGGTGTACTTTATTTTGCCTCTGAAGTTCGTGGATTGCTTGCCTCTGGTAAAGTAGCACGTAAAATAAATCGCGATGTGCTTGCAGAATATTTCACTTATCAAACTGTTCATGCACCTTCCACATTAGTAAAAGATGTTTACATGTTAATGCCTGGTCATTATATGTTGATGAAAGAAGGCAAAGTAAGTATTAAACGTTGGTGGAGTGCGCGTGAAAATTATTCAAAAGCATCGGAAGGAAAATCATACGAAGAAGTTTGTAAAAATGTTTATCGCTTATTGATGGCATCTGTTGAACGACGATTAATTAGTGATGTACCATTCGGAGCATTTCTTTCTGGCGGCATTGATTCGAGTGCTATTGTAGGATTGATGAGTCGTGTGCAGCAACAACCAGTACGTACCTTCACTATTATTTTTGATGAAGAAGGATTTAGTGAAGCGAAATATGCACGGTTAGTTGCTGATCTTTTTAAAACGGAGCATCATGAATTCCGATTAACACCCGAAGATTTTCTGAAAGAATTGCCTATCGCATTAAATGCATTGGATCATCCGAGTGGTGATGGACCGAATTCATATATCGTTTCACGCATCACACGCGAAGCGGGGATAACAATGGCACTGTCGGGATTAGGTGGTGATGAATTTTTTGCGGGATATCCTGTCTTCAATAGAAGTTTACAGATACAGAATATGAAATGGCTATTTACGATTCCAAAGCCTATTCGTAAATTAGCAGGTGCAGCTTATGCAGGAATAAATTCTGATATTACCTCTGATAAAATGGTTCAGTTGCTGAATCAAGATGATCATACATTGAATTCTAGTTTTCCGCTATCACGACAAGTAGGACTACCGCAACATGTTAAAGGTCTTCTAGGATTAAAATCATTACCGACAGATGCAATAAAAGAAATTTTAGCGACTGAATTAAGTGATGGTGCGAGTCAACTTCCGGAACTTAGTAAGGTAAGTATTGCTGAGATGAGTACCTACATGCAAAATGTTTTATTGCGCGATGCAGATCAGATGAGTATGGCGGTAGCATTAGAAGTTCGCGTTCCATTTTTAGATTATGAACTAGTAGAATATGTTTTAGGGATTAATGATGAATTTAAAAAACCACATTTTCCTAAAAAATTATTGGTAGATAGTTTACAAGGATTGTTGCCTGATGAAATTGTACATCGTAAAAAGATGGGATTTGTATTTCCATGGAATGTATGGTTGAAAAAAGAATTAAAACCATTGTGTGAAAAGAATATTCAGCAACTTGCAAAACGTGATTTTATCGAACAAGAATATTTGTTGAATGCATGGGAAAGATTTCAGAAAGGGGATGCACAAGTGCGATGGTTAGATATGTGGTTATGTACCGTGCTCGAGAGTTGGATGAATCAAAATGGAATAGAATCGTAATTGAAAATTTTGCAGCGTAAGAAAAAAATAGTTGTTCTAGTAGATTGGTATCTCCCTGGCTATAAAGCTGGCGGACCGATTCAATCTGTTTCCAATATTGTAGGACATTTAAAAGATGAATTTGAGTTTTGCATTATTACTTCTGATACAGATTTGCATGCTGATGAACCATACAGTACGATTCGTGCTGATGAATGGAATAGTCGTACTGATGGAAGTAAAGTATATTATTTTTCCTCTGCAAATAGAAGTTATCGTAACTTAAGAAAATTAATGTTGGAGGAGCAAGCTGATGTATTTTATCTAAATAGTTTATTCTCGATCTTCTTCACCATTTATCCTCTAAGAATTAGAAATAAAAATTTACCAGCGCGACGATTTGTTTTAGCACCACGAGGAATGTTAGGACAAGGAGCGTTAAATATAAAGCCACTTAAAAAGAAATTGTTTTTATTTGTTGCACGCTTGATGAATCTATACAAAGGAATTCGTTGGCATGCATCATCAGAATTAGAAGCAATAGAAATAAAAAAAGTTTTCGGTTCGCAAGCAATAGTTCAAACAGCATTAAATTTAACAGCACCCCGAATCATAAATTTTATTCCAAGAAAAAAAACTGTTGGCGAACTTCGTATCGTATTCATCAGTAGAATTGCCTATAAGAAAAATTTAGAAGGGACGTTAAAAATACTGGCTACCCTACCCTCTTCGTGTAAAATCAATTTTGACATTTTCGGACCTATCGAAGATCCTGAATATTGGTCTCGTTGTGAGGAAATAATTCAGCAAATGCCTTCACATGTTAGCGTAAAATATGGTGGGTCGATAGTCAATGATAAAGTTGTTAGCACATTAAATAATTATCATCTCAGCATATTACTTACCTTTAATGAGAATTTCGGTCATTCCATAGTAGAGAGTTTGGTGGCTGGATGTATAGTACTTCTATCAGATCAAACGCCATGGAAAAATCTTGCAACACAAAAAATTGGTTGGGATATTCCATTATCGAATGAAGCGGAAATAAAAGCTGCATTAATTGAAACGTGTTTAATGGATCAGAATAACTTTGATCAGTGGAGTAAATCGGCACAAGAATACGCAAAGGGAATAATTCACAATCCTATCGCAATCGAACAAAATAGATTATTATTTGCATGAGTAACAATTCTACTATTCAAGAAAACATACAAACCGATTTATCGAAGTACGATAACAGTTGGTATGATACCGGTGCCGGAAAAATAAAAATGGCATTGTGGTATTTTGTGAATGCACTTTTTTTTATGAATCCACTAAATCCAATTTCTGGCTTAAAAGTTTTATTGCTTCGCTTATTTGGTGCGAAGGTGGGTAGTGGTGTTGTTATAAAACCATCGGTCAACATTAAGTATCCTTGGCTTTTAGAGATTGGTGATAATACATGGATTGGTGAGCGCGTGTGGATCGATAATTTAGCGAAAGTGAAGATTGGCAAAAACTGCTGTTTAAGTCAGGGTTCTATGTTACTTTGCGGTAATCACAACTATAAAAAAAGCACCTTCGACTTAGTCGTATTGCCAATAGTATTAGAGGATGGAGCTTGGGTTGGAGCAATGTCCACAGTTTGCCCAGGAGTTAATATTAAAACGCATGCGATACTCACGGTAGATTCAGTCGCGACCGAAACCCTGCAGGCATATTCATTGTATAAAGGAAATCCTGCCGTAAAGATACGCGAGCGTAAAATAACACAGTAAAAAGCACTTTCATGAAAATTTCTATTATCACTATTACTTATAACAGCGCTCAAACACTGGAGGACACTTTAAAGTCTGTCACTAGTCAGGATTATCCAAATCTTGAATATATCATCATCGATGGTAAGTCGAAAGATACCACCTTACAAATCGTTGATAAATACAAATCAGGAATTGCTAAAGTTGTTTCTGAAAAAGATAAAGGTTTATATGATGCCCTTAACAAAGGTATCAAACATGCTACCGGTGATGTGATAGGCATGTTACATTCAGATGATCTCTATTCCAATGAAAGTGTCATCACTAATGTGATGAAAAAATTTGCTGAAGATCCAAGTGTGGAAGGTGTATATGCTGATTTAGTTTTCGTTAATCGTAATGATACGAATAAGTCGATGCGTGTTTGGGAATCAGGAACCTATCAAGAAGGTGATTTTTTAAAAGGATGGATGCCACCACATCCAACATTTTTTGTTCGCAAAGAAGTTTATGAAAAGTTTGGAGGCTTCAATACTGAATTAAAACTTTCTGCTGATTATGAGTTGATGCTTCGTTTAATTCACAAGAATAATATTAAGCTTGCTTACTTGCCACAAGTAATTGTTAAAATGCGAATGGGTGGTGTAAGTAATGTAAGTTTTTTCGTGAAGTTGAAAGCGAATTTAGAAGATAAACTTGCATGGAAATTAAATGGGATGAAGCCCAAATTTTCTACCATCATTATGAAGCCACTTCGTAAGATTAAACAATATTTTAAGAGAGCGTATATTGCTTGAATTAAAAATTACGAATTACGTTCCGATAGCTATTGCATTCGAATTACGAAAAAAAATCAAAAGAGTTTCCCAAAATCTATCATCTTCCGCCTTGGGAGGAAGACAGGAGATGGAGGTCAAATAAATTAAGAATGCAAAATTCAGAATTCAGAATTGATTTTTTCAGTTTACAAAATCTATCATCTTCCGCCTTGGGAGGAAGACGGGAGATGGAGGCCAAATAAATTAAGAATGCAAAATTCAGAA